>CADCQK010000228.1 GCA_902803575.1 Oscillospiraceae bacterium | reverse complement strand
CTTGTGCTGCACCTCCACGCCGCAGCCCAGCACCCGCATGAGGTCGGTGATGACGTCGCTTTTGAAAATCCTCGTGTAGTCCGCCTTCAGGCAGTTGAGGATCTTGCCGCGAACCGGCATGATGACCTGGAACTCCGCGTCTCTGGACTGCTTGCAGGCGCCCAGTGCGGAGTCGCCCTCCACGATGTAGATCTCGCGTCTCGTCACGTCCTTGGAGCGGCAGTCCACGAACTTCTGCACCCGGTTGGAGAGATCCAGATTGCCGGTGAGCTTCTTTTTCATGTTCTGGCGGGCCCGCTCGGCCTGCTCGCGGCTGCGCTTGTTGATGAGCACCTGCTCCAGGATGCGGTCCGCCTCCTGCTTGTGCTCGATGAAGTAGATCTCCAGCTGCTCCCGGAAGAAGGCGGTCATGGCCTCCTGAACGAATTTGTTGGTGACGGCCTTCTTGGTCTGGTTTTCGTAGCTGGTGATAGTGGAAAAGCAGTTGGTCACCAGAACCAGACAGTCCTGCACGTCCTGGAAGCTGATCTTGCTCTCGTTTTTCTGATATTTGTTCTGCTGCTTGATGTAGCTGTCGATGGCAGAGGTGAAGGCGCTGCGGGTGGCCTTCTCCGGGGCGCCGCCGTGCTCCAGCCAGGAGGAGTTGTGGTAGTACTCCAGCACGTTCACTTTATTCGAGAAGCAGAAGGCGGCGGAGATCTTCACCTTGTACTCCGGCTTATCCGCCCGGTCGCGGCCCTTGCGCTCGGTCTCGATGAAGAGCGGCGCGGTCAGAGGCCCCTCCCCTGCCAGCTCGGTGACATAGTCCATGATGCCGTGCTCGTAGTAAAACTCCTGCTCGTCGAAGCCGCCGGTGGGCTTCTGGGTCCGGAGCTTGAAGGTGACGCCCTGGTTCACCACCGCCTGCCGGTGGAGGACGTCCTCGAAGTATTCACTGGGCACGTCGATCTCCGTGAAGACCTCCCGGTCCGGCTTCCAGCGGATGGTGGTGCCGGTCTTTTTCCGGTCGGCGGGCTCTGTGACCAGATCGCCCACGATCTCGCCCTTTTCAAAGTGCAGAGAGTACTTGTGGCCGTCTCTGCGGATGGTCACGTCCATAAATTCCGAGGCGTACTGGGTGGCGCAGCTGCCGAGGCCGTTGAGGCCCAGAGAGTATTCATAGTCGCCGCCCGCGTCGTTTTTATACTTGCCGCCGGCATAGAGCTCGCAGAAGACCAGCTCCCAGTTGTAGCGTTGCTCCTTCTCGTTCCAGTCCACCGGGCAGCCGCGGCCGAAGTCCTCCACCTCGATGGTCTGGTCGTTGTACCGGGTGACGATGATCTGGTCGCCGTAGCCCTCCCGCGCCTCGTCGATGGCGTTGGAGAGGATCTCGAATACCGCGTGCTCGCAGCCCTCCAGCCCGTCGGAGCCGAAGATGACCTGGGGACGTTTCCGCACCCGGTCCGCGCCCTTGAGCATGGAGATGCTGTCGTTGCCGTAGTCTTGCTTTTTCGCCATAAATAGAACCTCATATCACAAGATGTTGTGTTTAACTGGAATATTATACCCCAAGAAACGAAAAAAAGCAACCCCGGAAGGACATCGGAGTTGACATAATTAATCGGATTTGGTAGAGTGAGAAAAAAGAAGCGGAGATGGCATCAAGCACCGTCTCCGCCGCCCCGTGGAGGACACGCCTCGCGCTCCGCCCCCGGCACTTGAAACGCATTCGCTGGAAACGGGCTCCCGGCTCATCGGAGCGGAGCAAGGCGTTTTCGCGTGAGAGCGCAGGTTCCTGTGCCGGCAAAAGGTGCACCGTGAAGGCGCTTTCGTCGTCAAACGCAGCTCTCCCGCGCCGAATGGCTTCCGGGAACTATCTTATGCGCTTTCGCGTCTGAAATACCAAGAAAAACTTCCCAGCTTCCGGTTAAATCCCGGCTCCTTCGCATACAATATAAAAAACACGAAGGAGATTTACCATGAGCCGGGAGAAAAAGCAGCGCAGGCGCCGCATTGCTGAAATCAAAAAAGCCTATGACGAGATGGGCGCCATCCGTCTGGAGCTCAGTCAGGCCATGAACAGCTTTGACCACATGACCGACCCCAACCGCATGGACGCCTGTATCTATGAGATCAACGCCCTCAGGGCACGGTATAACTGCGCGGTGAAGGAACTCAAGCAGCTTCCGCCGCCGTGAGGAAAAGAGGATTTACATGAATTTCATTTACGGCCAAACCCTCGCCATCGCCGGCGGGATCTTTCTGCTGTGGCTGGTGATCAAGATTTTCACCAAGCCCATGAAGCTGATCTTCAAATTGATCCTGAACACCGGCATCGGCTTTCTGGCCCTGTGGCTGGTGAACTTCTTCGGCGGCGGGCTGGGCATCTCCCTCGGCATGAACTGGGTCAACGCCCTCACCGTCGGCGTCTTCGGCTTCCCCGGACTGGTGCTGCTGCTGCTTTTGAAGTATTTGATATGATAAATTGGGAGTTTGT
>CADCQK010000227.1 GCA_902803575.1 Oscillospiraceae bacterium | reverse complement strand
GCTCGCTCCTTGTAGGGCGGGGACCTGTGCCCCGCCGCGTTGAATGTGCTGCCCATGTAACGGCGGGGCACAGGTCCCCGCCCTACGATGGATCATTTCAACATCCCGATAAACTGGAATTTGCGCCGCACCCAGGAGGCGGGTGCGGCGCGGACTTGCACATATTGATTAAGGGGAAAGAAGGGAAAAAGGGGTAAGAGACTGTGATGTTACTGGATCTCGAGGCGTCTGGACTCCGGCTTCACCGGGGCCTTCTTCGGCAGATTCAGGGTCAGGACGCCGTTTTCATAGGCGGCACTGATGCCCTCCACATCGATCTCGGAGACGTTGAAGCTGCGCTGGTAGTTGCCGTAGTAGCGCTCCCGGCGGACGTATTCGCCCTCGTCGTTCTTCTCGTCGGTGTTCTCGGTGTGCTCGGCCTTGATGGTCAGGGTATCGTCCTCGATGTCAACGGTGATGTCCTCTTTCTTGAAGCCGGGGAGCTCCGCCTCCAGCTTGTAGCCCTCGCCGGTCTCGCTGATGTCGGTGCGGAAGCTGGCCAGACTCTGGCTGTTGCCCCAGAAGGCGCGCTGCATTTCCTGCATCTCGCGGAAGGGGTCAAAGGGACGCATGTGATAGCTTCTTCTCTCGATGGGCATGATTTCGAACATTTTATATTCCTCCCAGAAATTTAATACAGTGTTGTGAGTTTTGCTCGATCGTTTTATCGATCTCGCTCTTTCTGATATATAAAATACTCTACAAAAATGAACAAATAGCCCTATTTATATGAACAAATTGTAAATATTAGCACTCAAATCAAAAGAGTGCTAATTTCGACAGGGCTCCCCAGACCTTCTCCGGCGAAAACCGATCGATCCCGCAAAAAAATCCCCCTCTGCAGCAGAGGGGGATCCCGTTTCGATTCGATTGTTACGCCGCCATGACCCGGATGCTGACCACGCCCTTGGTTTTCCGCAGGGCGGTGAGGAACGCGTCGGTGGTGATGCGCATATGCTCGGTGACGGCGGTGATGGTCACCGGAGCGACGCCGTTGGTGGGGATGCTCTGGTTGATGGTGAGGATGTTGGCGCCGTTGCCCGCGAAGATCGCCAGCACCGAGGACAGCACGCCCTGCTGATCCCGCAGCTCCATGTTGAAGGTGACCACATTGCTGCGGTTCATGTCGTGGAAGGCGCTGACCGCGTCCTTATATTTATAGAAGGCGCTGCGGCTGATCTCCACCCGCTCCACGGCCTGGGCCACGGTGCGCGCCTCGCCGGTCTCCAGAAGCTCCTTGGCCTGGACCACCTTGGCGAACACCTCCGGCAGGACGCTGGACTCCACCAGATAGTATTTCGGAACCTTGCTTGCCATCTGTCTCCTCCTGTCCGTATGTGAAACACAATTGTACACACTTGCAAGAGAATTATAACACGCTCCGGAATGAAACACAAGGAAAAGTTGGCGGTTATTCCACGTCCTGCAGGGCGTCGTAGTTTTCCTCGCCGGTGCGGACCTTCACCACCCGGAGGACGCTGTAGACAAAGATCTTGCCGTCGCCGATGTGGCCGGTGTAGAGGGCCTTCTTGGCGGCCTGGATCACATCGTCCACGGGGATCTTGCTGACCACCACCTCCACCTTCACCTTCGGCAGCAGGGTGGCGTCCATCTCGACGCCGCGATAGTACTCCCCCGCCCCCTTCTGCACGCCGCAGCCCATGACCTGCGCCATGGTCATGCCGGTGACGCCCAGATCGTTGAGGGCCTTTTTCAGCTTGTCGAATCGGGCGAGCTTTGCAAGGATGACCACCTTGTAGATCCCGGTGTCCGGCATGCCCACCGCGGTCTCCCGGATCACCGGCACCGACGCATTCTGCTGCACGGGGCTCGCCCGGTCGTACTCTCCGACGCCCAAATCAGTATTCTCGTTCACATCCATGGTGGCGCTCATGTCCTGCACCGCGAAGCCGGAATAGGCGCTGGGGAGGCCGTGCTCCGTGATGTCGAGGCCGGCGATCTCCTCCTCCGCCGTGACCCGGAGGCCCAGGGTCTGATCCAGCAGCAGGAAGAACAGCGTGATGGTCACTGCCGTCCAGCCGATGATGCTCACCGTGCCTAGGGCCTGCGTTCCCAGCAGCTTCAAACCGCCGCCGTAGAAGAGACCGACAAGACTGTCGTTTCCGGGTGCGGCGGTGGTGGCGAATAGTCCCACCGCCAGGGTGCCCCAGATTCCGTTTAAGCAGTGCACCGCTACCGCGCCCACCGGGTCGTCGATCCGAAGCTTATAGTCCAGCAGCCAGACGCCGAAGTTCACCAGCAGGCCCGCCACCGCGCCGATGAGGATGCTGCCGAGGGCGTCGGTCACGTCGCAGCCGGCGGTGATGGCCACCAGCCCCGCCAGCGAGGCGTTCAGGCACATGGAGACGTCCGGCTTGCCGTAGCGCAGCCAGGTGTAGATCATGCAGACCACCGTGGCCACCGCTGGGGCGATGGTGGTGGTGAGGAAGATGGAGCCCAGCTGCTCCACACCGGTCGCCGCCGCGCCGTTGAAGCCGTACCACCCCAGCCACAGAATGAACACGCCCAGAGCGCCCAGGGGGATGTTGTGGCCGGGAATGGCGTTGACGCGCTTCACGGTTCCGTCCGCGCCGGTCTCAAACTTCCCGATCCTGGGACCCACCATCTTTGCGCCGATCAGCGCACAGACGCCGCCCACCATGTGGATGGCCGCGGAGCCCGCGAAATCATGGAATCCCAGCTGCGCCAGCCAGCCGCCGCCCCAGACCCAGTGGGCCTCGATGGGGTAAATCAAAGCAGAGATCACCGCCGAATACACGCAGTAGGACAAAAACCTTGTCCGCTCCGCCATGGCCCCGGAGACGATGGTGGAGGTGGTGGCGCAGAACACCAGATTGAACACGAAGTTCGACCAGTCAAAGCCCGCGTAGGCGGTGAAAATGTCGAAGCCGGGTTTTCCGATGAAGCCCAGAAGATCTTCACCGAACAGCAAGCCGAAGCCGATCAGGATGAAGGTGCAGGTGCCGATGCAGAAGTCCATCAGGTTCTTCATCAGGATATTTCCGGCATTCTTGGCTCTGGCAAAGCCGGTCTCCACCATGGCGAAGCCCGCCTGCATCCAGAACACCAGCGCCGCCCCCAGCAAAAACCACACGCCGAAGGTCAGCTCCGACATCGCACGGAATATTTCTCCTGTCATTTCTTTGTCCTCCTTTTGCCTGAAACAGATCATCCAATGGGAAGCGCCCGGCGCTTCCCAAAGAAAAACGAGAAAGACGCCGCAGCCACACTGCTGCGACGTCTTTGTCGTCTCAAGATGGTGGAATTTTACACCCATTCCCGGTTTTTCGTCAATGGACGATTTACCAAAAATAAACAATCATATGATCGAAATTTATGCGAAAAAAGAGAAATTTCAAATGACGGAAAGCAAACCTTAGGAAATTCGATACATTTCTGCTGCATCTCTCCGTTACAATGCAATTGCCATGGCAAAACGGAGGAACGATCATGCGATACAAAACGAAACGAAAGCCGCTGTGGGCGCTGCTGCTTCTGCTGACGCTCGGACTGGTGCTGGTGCTCAGCGGGATGCGCCGCCACAGCGACACCGACGGCCTCCCCGAAGCCCTCCGGGAGCTCTATGACCGGAACCCGGAGGCCCGGGACTTCGTGCTGAACTATGAAACCTACAAGGACGCCGACCCGGTCATCGACCTCTCCGGTGAAGTCGAAACGGGCAAGGCGCCGCTGCTGCTCCAGTGGGACAAGCGCTGGGGCTACCGGACCTACAATCAGAGCTTCATGGCCTGCACCGGCTGCGGCCCCACGGTGCTGAGCATGGCGGTGATCGGTCTCACCGGGGACGCCAGCTGCGATCCCTGGCGGGTGGCGCAGTACGCGGAGGAAAACGGCTACAACGTTCCGGGAAACGGCACCAGCTGGCGGTTCATTCCCGAAGGGGCGGCGCACTACGGGCTCTCTGCCGAGGAGCTGCCGCTGGAGGAATCCTTTGTCACCGAGGCGCTCCGCTCCGGCGAGCTGGTGGCGATCGTGGTGGGCCCCGGGGACTTCACCGCCACGGGCCACTATCTGCTTTTGACCGGCATTGAGGACGGCAGCTTCCGGCTCAACGACCCCAACAGCCCGAAGAACTCTAAGAAGCTCTGGAGCTGGGAGCAGCTGTCCGCACAGATTCAAAATCTCTGGGCGCTGGGCTGAGCCTTCGACGGATTCCCGTTGCATTCTCCGGTTTTTTGGGGTATAATCACCCCATTACCAAGGAGAACATCTATGCAAACGGAAACCAAAACCAAAAAAATCCGGCTGGGCTGGCTGCCGATTCTGATTGGGACGGCCATCGCGCTCACCGCCTTGGTGGCGCTGGGCTTCCTGCTCCGGCAGAGTCTCACCAGGGATCAGGCGGAGGCCCCGGCCATCGCGGAAACGACCCCGGAGCCCACCGAGATCGTCTATACGCTGGAGACCTACGCCGCGGAGCACGGCTACCAGCTTTCGGATTATCCGGAGCCGCTGCTGGAGCTCTATGACAAGAACCCCGAGGCCCGGCAGTTCGTGATGGAGTATCCTCTTTACAAGGACGAGAGCCCGGAGATCGACCTCCACGACGACTACACCGCGGGCGAAGTGCCGCTGCTGTTCCAGTGGGATCGGCGCTGGGGCTATCGGACCTACAACCAGAACTTCATGGCCCGGACCGGCTGCGGCCCCACCTGCCTCAGCATGGCCATCATCGGGCTCACCGGGAACGTGAGCTGCAATCCCTGGGCCCTGGCCCAGTACGCCGAGGAACACAACTTCTGCGTCCCCGGCAGCGGCACGGTCTGGGAGTTCATCCCCGATTGCGCGGAATACTTCGGCGTCCACGCCCAGGTGCTGGGCTTAAGCGAGAGTGCCATCCGCGCGGAGCTGGATGCAGGGCATCTGGTGATCGTGGTGGTGGGCCCCGGCGACTTCACGGACAACGGCCACTTCCTGCTGCTCACCGGAGTGGAGAACGGTCTCATCCGGATCCACGACCCCTACAGCCCACGAAACTCCGAGCTGCTCTGGACCTACGAGCGCCTCGCCTCCCAGATCAAGGGTCTCTGGACCCTGTACACATGAAAACACAGCCATCTCAGATGAGGTGGCTGTTGCTGCGTTTATTAGTTTACCATAATTATATTATGTTTTCATGCATCCTTTCAAAAACCACCTGCAGGCCTCCCTGAATTACAGGCAGCCTGCGGATGGTGTCCTTATTTCGCTTCCCTGGTCTGCTTGATGTGCTGGCCGATGATCTCGGAGACGTCGGTGATGGTGACGAAGGCGGAGCCGTCCATCTCGTGGATGATCTTTTTCACGGCGGGGATCTCGATGCGGGTGATGACGCAGTAGAGCACCACCTTCTGCCCGCTGATGAGGCCGCGGCCGTCCATCAGGGTGCAGGTGCGGCCCAGCTGGGTGTAGAGGGCGTCGGCGATGTGCCTGCCCTCGTCGGTGATGATCATGACCGCCTTCCCCTGCTCCATGCCGTTTTCCACCATGTCGATGATCTTCGAGGTGATGAAGTAGGTCAG
>CADCQK010000226.1 GCA_902803575.1 Oscillospiraceae bacterium | reverse complement strand
TAGCCGATCTTGGCCTCGTCCGCGGTGAACTCACCGGCTTCGATCATCTCGTTGAGCTTCATGCCGGCAGCGACGCCAGCCAGGAAGCGGCCCTCATAGATGGAGGCGAAAGCGTTGTGGTAGTTGTCCAGACCCTCGGTGTGAGCCTTGGTGCCGGTGGCATGGCAGAACTGAACCTCGGGGAACTCCTTGGCAGCCTGGATCATGTAGTCCTCGTGGCCGAAGCTGTCGGCGAAGACGATGGAGCAGCCGGCGTCGACCAGCTCAGCGGCGGTCTCGTAGCACTCCTGACCCTCGGGAACGTTGGTCTTGATGACGGCTTCGACGCCCTCAGCCTCGCAGGCGGCCTTGGCAGCGTTCATGAAGTTGAGGTCGTAGGTGGAGTTTTCGTCGTGCAGGAAGATGAAGCCGACTTTCATATCGGCGGGGGCGGCTGCCTCTTCAGCAGCGGAGCCTTCGGCGGCGGGGGCGGAATTGCTGGAGCCGCAGGCGGCCAGAGCAAAGACCATCACGAGCGCCAGAAGCAGGGCGGTGAATTTCTTCATTTTGTGTGTCTCCTCATTACAAGTATTTATCGTAACCACTGATGCGGTCGGATACAAAAAGAAAAAAGACGCAATATGGCATTGCGTCCGGCATCAATCTTCTCCTCGCGGGGTTTGATTGATAGCCCGGTCATTTACGGCGACCGGCCAGAAACTGCAAATCCATATTATTTGCGATGTATCAAACGAATGTCCGCTGAAAACCTGTTGATTTTTCTTCCATTCCAAGTCGTTCCGGATAGAAACGCCTCGAAAAGACGTTATTTAAGTTATCATGCTGAATTCAATCTGTCAAGCGGCGAAAAGCCCGAAATCTCGACGTTTTTCGCCGCTCAGACCGTCTTGTTTCACAAGGGGAAAGTTAAAAATAGCATTAATTTACAAATTCCACGCCGGTTTCCGGATCCATGGCCGAAATCCGGGCCAGAGATTCCACCCGGATGCCGGTCGCGCGGATCTGCTCGCCGCCGGGCTGGAAGGCTTTTTCGATGGCGATGGCGGCGCCCGCCACCTCGGCTCCCGCCTGCCGCACCAGGTCGATCATCCCCGCAAGGGCCGCGCCGTTGGCGAGAAAATCGTCCACGATCAGCACCTTGTCCCCCGGCTGCAGATACTCTCTGCCCACGATGACGGTGTTGGTGACCCCGTGGGTGAAGCTCTCCACGATGGTCTGCCACACGCCGCCGGTGACGTTGCTGGTCCTGCTCTTTTTCGCAAAGACCACCGGGCAACCGAACACCAGACCCACGATGGCCGCGATGCCGATGCCGCTGGCCTCGATGGTGAGGATCTTGTTCACCTCGACGTCCGCGTACAGCCGCTTCCACTCCTCCGCCATGGCATAAAACAGCTTGGGATCCATCTGCTGGTTCAGAAATTTGCCGACCTTCAAAACGCCGCCGGGCAGAATCTCGCCCTCGGCACGGATCCGATCCTCCAGAAGCTTCATACAGCATCCCCCTCTTTTTTGGTGGTTTCTATCCTATCATCAAACTTCTGATCGCGCAACGGTTTTTTCTCGGATTGACTTTTTTTTCGGATTGCGCTATGCTCTTTCCAGTTTACAAAGGAGTTTTTTCAATGGAAATGGAACAGATCTATCAGAGCCTCGGCGTGTCGGAGGAAGTGTACCGCTTCGGTGAGGACGTGCTGAAGGCGCTGGAGCCCCGATTCCGGGAGATCGACCGGGTCGCGGAATACAACCAGAATAAAGTGCTGCTGGCCATGCAGAAAAACCGGGTCAACGCCACCCACTTCGCCGCCACCACCGGCTACGGCTACAACGACGAGGGCCGCGACAACCTGGAGCGGGTCTACGCCGACGCCTTCCACACCGAGGCGGCGCTGGTCAGACCCCAGATCACCTGCGGCACCCACGCGCTGACCGTGGCGCTGAGCGCGAATCTCCTGCCGGGGGACGAGCTCCTCTCCCCCGTCGGCGCGCCCTACGACACGCTGGATGAGGTCATCGGCATCCGGGAGAGCGTGGGCTCTTTGAAGGAAT
>CADCQK010000225.1 GCA_902803575.1 Oscillospiraceae bacterium | reverse complement strand
TTTCTTAAAGAGGTGATGCTCTGTGAGAAAAAACAATCCCAAAAGTCAGAAGGCCGTGCTGAATCACTTCTGGTCCCTGGCCATCGTGATCTGTCTGCTGCTGTGCATCTTTGCGGTGATCTTCTCATCGGTGGTGGGCCATGTGCCCCAGCCGAAGAAGGAGAAGGCGGCTGCCACCCCGGAGGTCACGGATACCGCCGAGAGCGCTGAGCCCACGGCCACCCCGGCTCCGACGCCCACGCCCGGCGCGATTCAGAAAAGCACCTCCAGCGCTTCCCTCGCCGAGACTTCGGACGGCGGCGCGGAGTATCTGAACCAGATCTATTTCTTCGGCGACGGCAGTCTCTCGACTTTGAATGACGAGAATCTGCTCAGCGGTGAGGAGAGCGACCAGCAGGTCTGGATCCCCGGCGCGGAGATCCTGGATTTGAACATTCTCGCTACCACCACATATGTCTCTCCGGTCACCGGCAACAATGTACCCGCGGCTGAGGTGGTGGAAGTCAACCACCCGAAGTATGTGATCATCCTCCCCAGCGTGGACAACGTCCAGGACGTGACCGAGAGCGATCTCAAGAGCGCCTACACCACGCTGATCGGCTCCATCCTGCTGGAGAATCCGGAGACGGTGATCATCCTCTCCTCCCTCACCCCGGTGACGGAGACCTATGTGGGTGACGAGACCAACGAGCAGATCAACACCGTCAACGGCTGGATCGCCGCAGCTGCGGAGGAGAACAACGTGAAGTATCTGGATGCGGCCTACGCCATGGCGGGCGCTGACGGGTATCTCCCCGAGACCTACTCCAACGACGGCGCTCATCTCGGCATTGCCGGTTTCAAGGCCTGGCTGGAGGTCGTTCGAACCCACGTGCCCGGATAAACCCAAAACGAAATAGAAAACAGGTGCAGCCTTTTGACTGCACCTGTTCTTTTTAGTCCGGTACGTGGATCTCACGGATCCCGAAGTCCTTTCCGGTGAGGACGGTTTTGTGAAAGCTCCCGCAGGCGGGACAGTAGCCCTGATGCTCCACTACGTTGAAAATCTCATCGCAGTCGTCGCACTCGGCCATGCCGGGGATCTCGTTGACGATCAGCTTGGAGTGCTCCAGGATCGTGCCCTCGGTCACCGGGCCGTAAAGCTGGTGGAGGTATTTGGGGATCACCAGCGACAGCTCGCCGCAGTCCACCACCACCTCCGCGATCTCCTTCACGTCATTTTCAGCGGCAAACGCCGTCACCGTCTGGACGATCTGGCGGACGATTCCGATCTCATGCATGATCTTTCGTGATCCGGCCGATGTGCTTCACGGCCACGCTGCCCACCTTCTTGGGCATGTTCATCACAATGCGGCCCAAGGTGTGGAAGTACTCCTTGTTGTCGGCGTCGTGGATCTTCTCCATGCGGATGGCGCCGAACTTGCAGTGGGTGGTGCAGATGGCGCAGCCCACGCAGGTGAGCTCGTTGACCACGGCCACACCGCAGCCCAGGCAGCGTCCGGCCTCGCACTTGGCCTGCGCTTCCGTGTAAACGCCTCTCTCATCGTGCATGGAGCCTCTGACCTTCTTCGGCTCGGCGGTCTGGCGGAGCTCACGGCTCAGGAGGTTCGGGTCGATCTGCGCGGCACGCTTATCCATGGCCTTGTAGTCTCTGTGGTCGCGGCCCAGATTCAGGGTCTGACCGGCGTGGACGTAGCGGTGGATGGAGATGGCCGCCTGCTTGCCTGCCGCGATGGCCTGGATGGCGGTTCTAGGACCGGTGACCGCGTCGCCGCCGGCGAATACGTCGGAGCCCGCCACGTGCTGGGTCTCCTTCTCCACCGGGACGTGGCCGTTCTCGTTCACGGGCACGTCGATGCCGCCGAGGTTCACCTTCTGGCCCAGAGCATAGAGCACCTGATCCGCCGGGACGGAGGTCTCACCGCAGAGGACGGCTTTGGGAGTGATCTCAGTGACCTTCGCGTCAAACACGAACTGCACACCGGCGGCCAGAGCAAGATCGTATTCCTCCTTCACGCCCTTGAAGAAGCTCTCCTTGCCGGGGGAAAGCACCGTGACGGCGCCGCCCAGCTTGGCCGCGGCGGTGGCGGTGTCCAGCAGCACATGATTCGTGCTTGCGTTTCCGCCGAGGACGACCACCTTGCCCAGCTTCGGCTTCTTGCCGAGGTTGACGTTTCTGAGGAACACAAGGGCGCTCTGGACGTGCTTGCCGTCTGCGCCGGGTACGTCCGGCATCACAGCCTCGCCTGCGCCGATGCCCAGGAAGAAAGCCTTGTAGCCCTCGGCACGCAGAGCGTCCAGGGTCACGTCTTTGCCCACCTCGACGCCGGTCTTGAACTCCACGCCCATCTGACGCAGCACGTCGATCTCGGCCTCCAGCACATCCTTCTCCAGACGGAAGGACGGGATGCCCAGCGCCAGCAGGCCGCCCAGCTTCTCTTCCTTCTCGAAGACCGTGACGGGGTAGCCCTTTTCCTTCAGATAATAGGCGCAGCTGAGGCCGGCGGGGCCTGCGCCGATGACGGCGATCTTCTCCTCGAAGGGGATGCCGCGGGGGTTCTCCATGGGCGGGATCCAGCGCTTCTCGGCGTTCAGATCCTGCTCGGCGATGAACTTCTTCAGATCGTCAATGGCCACGGGGCTGTCCAGCAGCGCACGGGTGCAGGCGCCCTCGCAGGCCTTGGTGCAGATCCGGCCGCAGACCGCCGGGAAGGGATTGTCCTTCTTGATGAGCTTCAGGGCGTCCAGATAGCGGCCCTGCTTGGCGAGGGCGATGTAGCCCTGGACGGAGACCTTGGCGGGACATGCAGCCTTGCAGGGCGCGGTGCCGGTTTCGGTGACGTCGGTGCGGGTCTCGCGGAAGTCCGGGGTATATTTATCCCCCAGCCACAGCAGGGTGTTGCGGCTGGTCTCCGCCGGACGCGGGATGGCGGTCTTGTCGCCGCAGAGCTTGGAGCCCAGGCGGACGGCGTTCATCTGGCAGTTTTCCACGCACTCGCCGCAGGCCACGCACTTGTCGGCGTCCACCTTGGCGATGTAGTTGGTGCGGACGGCGTCAGGCGCCTGGAAGTAGGACGCGATGCGCAGAGCAAAGCAGCTGCAGCCGCAGCAGTTGCAGATGGCGGTGGTGTCCTCGTAGCCGGGCACGACGTTCAGCTCGTGCACCAAGCCGTTCGCCTCGGCGCGCCTGAGGATCTCATAGGCCTCTTCCTTGTCGATGAGGCGGTGGTCGCCGTTCTGCGAAT
>CADCQK010000224.1 GCA_902803575.1 Oscillospiraceae bacterium | reverse complement strand
TTCCATTACCTCTCCGTCGGAGCCGATGCGACGCTGGAGGGTCTCATGCAGGGTCTGCGCCAGCACATCCGCATTCGGGGATTCGGTGGAAAGCATGAATCCCATCCGGGTCTCCCGGATGAGAGACACCGGCAGCCGGAACACCCCGGGAATCGCAAGATCGTACATTTTATAGATTGTATCACATTCCCCATCGGAAATGCTACTGTTTTTATAAAAATTGAGCCGTTTTTTCCCGATCAGCAGGGCCCAGCGGGTTTTCGTCTCTCCGGCGGGGGTCTTTTTCTGCATCGCCGACGGCGCCGCCGCGGTCAGCTCCCACCAGGTTCTGGCCCGGACGCTGCCCATGGCGTGGAGGGGTCGAACCTCTCCCTGCAGATCCTCCGCCGTGCTGGAGATCAGGGTCTGCCCGCTTGAGACGAAGTCTCCGCGCTTGACCGCGGGCTGGCCGTTTAAGACCGTCATCTGTATGATGACGCCGTCGGTATCGGCGATCAAGGACACGGGCTGCTCCGGGTCCACGATCTCAGGGGCAGGGATCGCTTCCGTAACGATGACCTCCGCCCGGCTGCCGCGGATCTGAAAGCTGACCCAGGCCAGCTCCGGGATCTTTAACAGCAGCTCATTCTGGAGGACTTCGCTTTTCATACCGAGCCAGCATTTCCCCTCGGAGAAGCCGATCTCCTCCAGCGAGCGCAGGATCCGTCCGGTGGAAATGGTCTCGTTGCCGCTGACGTCGATCTCCCAGAGGAACATGGAAGAAAACAATATCAGAGCTGTTGTTACAGCAAGCAGCAGGAGCGCGAATCTTCTCGGCCGCAGGATCTTTCGAAATCGCGGGAAGCCCCGGGTCTCGCCAAAGGTCGGGACACAGCCGCAGCGCAGAGAAAGCTTCTCCACCGCGGCACGATCCTTTTGATAAATCACGAAACACAGGACGAAGTCCTCCACCGGCTGGGGCCGCATGCAGGGGATACCCTGCTCGGCGCAGAGAGTCAGTACCCGCTCCGGATTTGCTCCCCGCACCGTCACCGGCACCAGACCGTGAAAGCCGCGAAACCAGTTTTTCAATGGATCACCTCACAAAAACTCCACACTGCTGATGATCCCCGAGATCAGCAGCGCGCCCTGATCCATGGCCTCCAGTCGGAGACCTGACCCGCGGACACGGATCCGGCCGTTTTTCACCTGGAATTCCACACAGTCCCCGGTGTAGGCCACGATCCCCTTGTGGAGCTCTGCCAGCACCTGTCCCCTGCCCGTGATGCTGACGCGCGGCGCGCCGGCCAGGCCCAGCGTGGGGATCTCCAGCCGCTTCGCCGCACGGTCGATCACATCCGTCGGAAGATACATCCGCCTCACCTCTCAGACATATTATGCGTGGGACGCCGCATATACCACCACGGGAGGCGATGCACCGAATGAGAAAACTGCGGACCATCCTGCCGCTGCTGGCGGGACTGGGCGCCATGGCAGCGCTGATGCTGTGCCCGGAGACCGCTTCGGAGAGCGCAAGACGGGGACTCAGGATCTGCGGGGAGCTGCTGATCCCTTCGCTGCTGCCCTTTTTTGTGGTCTCGGCGCTGCTGAGAGCGTGGGGGCTTCCGGGCGTGCTGGGTCGGCTCCTCGGCGGCGTGACCGCAAGGATCTGGGGCATGTCCGGCGCCGGAGTCTCGGCGTTCCTTCTCGGCATCACCGGCGGCTATCCTCTGGGCGCCGCTGTCATCGGGCAGCTGAGACGAGACGGCGGGATCTCCAGAGAAGAAGCTCAGAGAGCGCTGTGCTTCTGCAACAATACCGGTCCAGCCTTTCTGGTGGGCGCGGCGGGAGCCGGCGTCTTCCACAGCAGCGGCATCGGGCTCATGCTCTATGGAACCCATGTGCTCTCGGCGGCGCTGATCGGGATGCTGACCGCGCCGAGGAAGCGAGCGGAAGCCCCGACCGAGCGCACCTATATTTCGATCGCCGGGTTTTCCGAGGCGCTGACGGAGGCGGTGAAGACCTCTGTGGAAACACTGCTCACGGTCTGCGGCTTCGTGGTGATTTTCAGTGTAGTCACCGGGCTGCTCTCTGACGAGATCTTCAGAGCGGCGGGCACGATCTCCGCCTGTACCGGCATGGAGCTCACTGCCCTGAAGGCGCTGCTGACCGGGATTCTGGAGCTGGGCAGCGGGCTGGGGGCTATGAAAGGACTCTCCCCCACAGCGGGAAATCTCGCGCTGGCGGCCTTCCTCATCGGCTTCGGCGGACTTAGCGTACAGGCGCAAAGCGCGGCGGTGCTCCGGGGGACGGATCTGAAGCTCACGGTTCCGTTTTTCTGCAAGGCTGCCCACGGGCTGCTCTCGGCGCTGCTGACCGTTCTGCTTTTCGAGATGATTTCCTGAAGAAAAATGAAATTTCCTCTTTTCGTCCCGGTCTTTCTGGTGTATAATGGGAGCATCGAATCCTATAAATGAGATACAGGAGGGAATTTGTTATGATTATGGATTGCTCCAAATATGTGGGCAAGTGCGTCTGCGGACGGGAGCACACGCTCGAGACCAAGATGGTGGTCGTCGAGTATGGCGCAACCGCGAAGTTTGAGGAGTATATGGAAGCGGTGGGTCTGGCCGGCAAGCGCCGCGCCGTCGTCTATGACTCCAATATCTATGCGCTCACCGAGGGCAAGCATGTGAAGGCCGATCAGGAGATCGTTCTGCCGGGCCAGGGCCTGAGAAGCGAAGACATTCTGATCGAGGACATGATGAAGCAGCTGGACAACATCGAGGTCATCGTGGCCTACGGCGCCGGCACCATCATGGACTTTGGCCGCTATCCCGCCTACAAGCTGGGCATCCCCTTCGTGGCCGTGCCCACGCTGGCCAGCTCCGACGGCTTC
>CADCQK010000223.1 GCA_902803575.1 Oscillospiraceae bacterium | reverse complement strand
GCATTGGGAATGGTGTTGGATGAACGGCGGGGCACAGGTCCCCGCCCTACGGTGAATCATTTAAGACGCCCCGACAAACTCCAATTTGAAATCTCCATGCAAAATCCCCGCTCCGGTGGTCGGAACGGGGATGTATCATTTCAGTTTTCAGCGGACGCGCTCGTCGCCCCAGAAGAACAGGGCCACGGTGCCGGGGCCGGTGTGGCTGCCGATGGTGGTGCCCACCCAGTTGATCTCCACCTTGCCGTTCAGGTTCGGGAATCTGGCCTCCACCAGATCCGCCACGGCGCGGGCGTCCTCATAGCAGTTGGAGTTGGAGATATAGCACTTTCCGGAGTAGTTCTCGCCCCCCTCGGCGTGCTCCGCCATGCGGTCGACGATGGCCTGGATGACCTTCTTCTTGCCGCGGAGCTTCTCTCTGGGGATCAGACGGCCCAGATCGTCCATGTTCAAAAGCGGGCAGATGTTCAAGATCCCGCCGAAGAAGCCCGAGGCCTTGGAGATGCGGCCGCCCTTGACGTAGTATTCCAGCGTCGTGGAGAAGAACCAGTGGTGCAGGTTCAGCCGGTGTGTCTCCGCCCAGGCGCAGAGCTCGTCAAAGGGCATGCCCTCGTCTCTCAGATCCGCCAGCCTGTCCATCAAAAGGCCGTAGCCCGAGGAGGCGCCCAGAGAGTCCAGCACCACGATCTTTCTGCCGGGGTACCGCTCCATGACCAGCTCCGCCGCGCTCTGGGCAGAGTTGATGACGCCGGAAATGCCGCTGGAGAGGGTCATGTGCAGCACATCCTTGCCTTCCTCGCAAAACTTGGAGAAATACGCCTCAAACTCCGAGACGTTCACCTGAGAGGTGCGGGTCTCGGCCCCGTCGGCCATGGCCTGATAGAAATCCGGGAACGGGATGCTCTTGCCCAGATCGTCCGCGTAGTCCACAT
Source organism: Oscillospiraceae bacterium (assembly GCA_902803575.1). GTDB lineage: Bacteria > Bacillota > Clostridia > Oscillospirales > Oscillospiraceae > CAG-103. The sequence continues at coordinate 5,478 of CADCQK010000223.1, read as the reverse complement.
CATTCAGGAAAAAGTGGAAGCAGATATAGTGGATGTCCCGCTGAACGAAATGCTCCTGAGACAGATCGGCGGTGCTGCAGCAGCTGATGACATAGTCGGCCATGATTGTTTCCTCCTGTAAGACGATTTATGTGGAAATTAATGACGATAGACGATGGATCCGCGCACCCGGTCGCCGGCCTCCTGCCCCTCCAGATACGCGATGATCGAAAGGGCGAAGGGGATCGCCGCGCCCAGGCTGGAGCCGGTGATGAAGTTTCCGTCGGTGACGGTCTCGGCGTCCAGATAGTCCGCGCCCTTGAGGTCACCCTCGCAGCCGGGATAGCAGGTGGCGCGCTTGCCCTCTAACAGTCCCATTCTCCCCGGCACCGTGGGGGCGGCGCAGATGGCGGCCACCAGCTTCCCCGCGTCGGAGAAGGACTGGACAATCCCGCGCACCAGCGCACTTTCATAGAGGTATTCCGTGCCCGGCAGCCCGCCCGGCAGGATCACCGCGTCGGCGGCGCTGAAGTCCACAGACTCCGCCAGCGCGTCGCAGAGGATCTTGATCTTGTGGGCGCCCGTGATCTCCCCACGCCCCATGATGGACGCGATGGTGACCTCCACCCCGGCTCTGCGCAGCAGATCCACGGTGATCAGCGCCTCGCACTCCTCCAGCCCGTCGGCAAAAAAGATGATGGCTTTGGACATGGACACACCCCTCCTATTGTATTGGATTCACAGATGCATACTAGCACGGATTTATTAAAGTTTCCTTAAACCCTCCGAGGCGGCAGTTCGGAGCCGCGGAGCGAATTTTGCAATTTGGACAAACAATTGTCCAGTCTGGCTATATCCTTCAAAACCGGTTGCGGGCATCGGAAAAACCTCTTATATTAGTTTCGTATACCTCGAGTTGCTTTTTGCAAACTCCGAGGGTGACCGGAAAGCAATTCCACAAAATGACAAGGAGGAAACCATGAACCCAACCAAAACAAAGAAGTCCGTAGCCAGGACGCTGCTGACCCTGGTTCTGACGCTGAGTCTGTGTCTCTCTCTGCTGCTGCCCATGGGGGCATTCGCGGCGGGCGGCAAGCTCGTTCTGACGGACGTCAGCTATGACGGCGGCGTGAGATTCACCTTCGACTGCAGCTCCGATGCGCTCTACGCGATGTGCCAGAGCGGCGTGGGCATCACCGTCAACGACGAAGCGCTCACCTTCAACCCCAACTACAGCTATCACGCATACTACAGCGCCGCCGGCGAATTCATCAAGGAATCCGGCGACAACGCGCTCTATGCCACCGCCGCCGATTTCCATGAGGGCGACAACACCGTCGTCTTCACCGATCCCGACGGCGCCGCCACGACCTACAACGTGAACAAGAAGACCACCACGGAAACCGTGGAGTATTGGTACGGCATTGAGACGAGAAATTCCTACGAATTCACCTTCTCCGAGATCACCGACGAGCAGCCGGTGGAGACCGCCGAGCCCTCCGTGGAGCCCTCCGTCGCTCCCGAGCCGGAGACCCCCTCCGAGCCCGTGGACGGTATGATCCTGTACGTCCGCATCAACGGTGGCTTTGAACACCGCATCGTGGGTGAGGAGGACATCGCAGACGCCACTTCCTCCGCCACCGGCGCCAGCTATGCCGTCATCAACGAGGGCAACGCTGCCGATGTGCAGGCCGCTCTGGTGCCCGAGGGAACCGCCTTCGCCGATGTGGAGGAATCCGCGTGGACTTCTCTCCAGTGGCTCAGCGGTGAGACCGCTGTGCAGGCGGACGGCAGCAAGTGCAAGGCCGTGATCTCCCCCGCGGGCTCCGGCGTGACCGCAGATTATGACGTGGTTTACGGCCAGGTCAAGCTCAGCGGCACCCCCGCCCAGGCCGGCGACTACACCGTGACCCTGTATTTCACAGACACCGAAGGCCGCACCGCTGTCAGCAACAGCGTGGCATTCAAGATCTACTCCGGCGACGAGAAGCTCTGCGACCAGCTGGTTCTGGACAACTGCTCTCAGACCGCCGATGGCAAGTACATTTATGATATGGAGCCCTGGTACATCCACGACTTCGGCGGCGACCAGAGCGTCACCGTGCCCACGGACGTGAAGGCCTGGTACGGCTCCCACACCCGCGGCACCTACGGCGAGCTGGGCGAGATCGTCTCTCTCACCAACGGCGACAGCCCGGTGCAGGAGCTCGTCATCCCCGCAGGCTGCAATCTGACCATGGTGAACATGCGCGTCCACAGCGGCGTGAAGATCATCGTGGAGGACGGCGCTGTGTTCTCGCTGCGCGACTCCATCATCGAGGGCATCGTTGAGGTCCGCGGCGGCGGCACCTTCTCCATGGATTACAACGATTACGGCGAGGAGGCCGGCTTCCTGTACGGCTCCTCCATCAACGGCCAGCTGCAGCTGCTGGACGGCGCCACCATTTCCAACGCCCGCATCGTCTCCCACACCAACTACTCCGGACGTGACGACCAGAACCGCATGAACTACGAACCCGTGGTCTCCGTCACCGGCAGCGTGAATGTGGTCGGCGACGTCTATATCGCCGGCGACGAGGCGCCCAACGATGGCCACGGCCAGCCCGGCCTGACCGTCGTGAACGGCACCCTGAACGTGCCCGCAGGCTCCACCCTGGCTGTCTTCGGCGGCGGCAGCTCCATGCTGACCCCCGAGGGCGGCGACGCCGTCATCCTGGACAACGGCACCATCACCGGTGACGGCAAGCTCATCGCCGTGGGCGGCTACTGCGCGAACATCACCAGCAACGAAAGCTATGGCAACGGCGGCGCTGCCGTCAGCGGCGAGGGCCTCATCTCCACCGCCGACGCCTATCTGGAGGGCGGCTCCAGCCTCACCTCCCCCGCCGAGCCCCTGAAGGGCAACGTGACGCTCTCTGACAGCACCAACCGCAATCTGGTCAGCGGCATCGCGACCGACTCTGCCGACACCGGCACCTACTGGGTGGGCACCGGCGATCTCGACGGCACCATCCCGGTGCTGGAGAACTACCCCGTTGACAAGAACGCTCCGGTGAATGCGGTCAGGATCACCGCCCAGCCGAAGGATTACACCGGCAAGGTGAATTCCACCGCGAAGTTCACCGTCTCTGCGGTGGGCAGCGGCCTCACCTATCAGTGGCAGATCAGCGATGACGGCGGCAAGACCTGGACCAACAGCTCCGTGAAGGCTGCCAGCTATTCCACCAAGCTGACTGCTGCCAAGAACGGCCGCATGGTGCAGTGCATCGTCACCGACGCCCGCGGCGCGCAAGTCGTCACCAACGCCGTCAGCATGAACATCGGCTGAAAAGCCCTCCCATCCAATCCACCGGGAAACCGGTGGATTTTTTTACGGATTATTTGCAATTCTTCATTTGACAGCGAATGACATTGGGATTATCATGGAAGCAACTGAGCAAAGGAGGCTTCCTCGCATGCAGACCCATAAATCCTATACCCCCGAAGAGCTTCGGTATCTGCGCACGCTGGCCATGCAGTTTCCCACCATGCGCGCCGCCAGTACCGAGATCATCAATTTGAGGGCCATTCAGAATCTGCCCAAAAGCTGTGAGCACTTCATCTCCGACGTCCACGGCGAGCATGAGGCCTTTCTCCATATCCTGAACTCCGGCTCCGGCGTGATCCGCCAGTGCCTGGACGAGCTTTACGGCAACACCGTCTCCCACACGGAGCTGGACGCCCTGGCTACTTTGATTTACTATCCGGAGGAAAAGCTGGAGCAGATCCAGGAGGAGCAGCCGGATCTGGACGAGTGGTACCGCATCACCCTGCACCGGCTGGTGGAGGTCTGCCGGGCGGTCTCGGCCCCCTACTCCCGCTCCAAGGTCCGCAAGGCGCTGCCCCAGGGCTATGTCTACATCATCGACGAGCTGCTGCACACCCACAACGAGCAGGCGGACAAGCGGGACTACTTCGAGAGCATCATCGCCTCCATCATCGAGATCGGCCAGGCGGCGGACTTCATCCCCGCCATCTGCGAGGTCATCAAGCGCATGGCGGTGGATCACCTGCATCTGGTGGGCGACATCTTCGACCGCGGACCCAGAGCCGACATCATCATGGACTCCCTTCTGGACTACCACAGCGTGGACGTCCAGTGGGGCAACCACGACATCCTCTGGATGGGCGCCGCCTCCGGCAGCCGGACCCTGGTGGCGACGGTGCTGGCAAACTCCATCCACTACAACAATCTGGAGGTCATCGAGACCGGCTACGGCATCAGCCTGCGGCCGCTGAGCGTCTTTGCCAACGACGTCTACTCCGACTGCGACGTGAGCCGCTTTGCCGTGAAGCTCATGGACGACGAGGACGCCACCGACAAGGATCGGCTGCTCTCCGCCAGAATGCACAAGGCCATCACCATCATCCTCTTCAAGCTGGAGGGGCAGAAGCTCCTGCGGCACCCGGAGTATGGGATGAACGACCGGCTGCTGCTGGATAAGATTGATTATGTAAACCACACCGTCGAGATCGACGGCAAGGTCTATACGCTGGCGGACACGGACTTCCCCACCGTCGATCCCGCAGATCCCTACACCCTGACCCCCGAGGAAAACGCCGTCATCGACCAGATGACCTTCTCCTTCGAGCACAGTGAAAAGCTCCAGCGGCACGTGCGTTTCCTCTACTCCAACGGCAGTCTGTACAAGATCTACAACGACAACCTGCTGTTCCACGGCTGCATCCCCATGAACGAGGACGGCAGTCTGATGACCTTCGGCATCGGCGGCAAGGAGCGCTGCGGCAAGGCGTTTCTCGACTATGCCGAGACCGCGGCAAGACAGGCCTACTACTACAAGCGCGGCAGTCTGGAGAAAAAGCTGGGCTGCGACCTGCTGTGGTTCCTCTGGGCCGGACGCAACAGCCCCATCTTCGGCCGCGACCGGATGACCACCTTCGAGCGGCGGCTCATCGACGACAAGAGCGCCTGGACCGAGGAGAAAAACGCCTATTACATGCTCTATCAGGATCCGGCGGTCTGTGACCGGCTTCTGAAGGAGTTCGGGCTCGAAGGCCCCCACTGCCACATCATCAACGGCCATGTCCCCGTGAAGGCTAAAAAGGGCGAGAGCCCCATCAAGGGCGGCGGCAAGCTGATCGTCATCGACGGCGGCTTCTGCAAGGCCTACCAGCCCACCTCCGGCATCGCGGGCTATACGCTGATCGCGGACTCCTACGCCTACCGCATCGTGGCCCACCAGCCCTTCGCCGGCAGAGAGCGGGCCATCCGGGAGAATTTCGACATCGCATCCACCGCCCAGATCTTTGAACACATGGAGCAGCGGCAGAAGGTTGGTGCCACCGACATCGGCCGGGAGCTCCAGAAGCAGATCGACAATCTGAAAGCCCTGCTGCAGGCCTTCCGCGACGGCGCCGTGGTCGAAGCGCTGTAAGGCAAATTGGAGTTTATCGCTCGCTCCTTGTAGGGCGGGGACCTGTGCCCCGCCGCGTTGAATG
>CADCQK010000222.1 GCA_902803575.1 Oscillospiraceae bacterium | reverse complement strand
GTGGACGGCCAGAAGAGCCACGCTGGCCTGGTCTGCGTGGACGGCGATTACTACTACTTCGATTCTTCCCTGAAGGCCGTGACCGGCACCAAGACGATCAAGGCCGCCTGGACCAACGGGCTGAAGCCCGCCGGAACCTACACCTTCGGCGAGGACTACAAGATGATCGTCAAGAACGGTCTGGTGCAGGAGGCCGACGGCCTGTACTACTATGTGGACGGCCAGAAGAGCCACGCGGGCCTGGTCAAGGTCGACGGCGATTACTACTACTTCGACAAGGCGCTGAAGGCTGTGACCGGCACCAAGTCGATCAAGGCCGCCTGGACGAACAACCTTCTGCCCCCCGGAACCTACACCTTCGGTGAGGACGGAAAGATGCTTGGCCGAAACGGCATTCTGGAAGAGGACGGCGTTCTGTACTTCTTCATCAACGACGTCAAGACCCGCGCAGGTCTGATCCGCATCGCGGATGATTATTACTACATCCGCACCGGCGGCGTCGTGGCGATCGGAGAATACTACGTCACCTATCCCAACACCGCCGTCACCGGTTTTGAGAAGGGCACCTACACCTTCGGATCGGACGGCAAGATGATCGTGGAGGGCAGCGCAGCAACGAACAGCATTCCTGCTGCCCTGACCCGATAAAAAACCTGTAATCCCCAAAAGCTCCCCGCGTCATGCGGGGAGCGGGGAGAAAAGATAGAGGGTGATCCTATCGAGTGGCTGAATGAGCATTTTCTCTATGTCATGCTTGGAGCGGCGACCGTGTTTGCTGCGGTCTGGCTGATCCTGCTGCGGCAGAGACTGAACATGCATCCGGCAGTGGCGGTGCTTCTGGCGGTGCTGCACACGGTGTTCGGTGTGATGAGCGTCAAGGTGTTTGCCGTGATGGAGGGCGCCAATGCCGGGGCCATGAGCCTGTTCGGCGGTGTGTTCTTCATGCCGGTGCTCTATTTCATCGGGGCGAAGCTCTCAAAAAGACCGATGGCGGAGGTATTTGACATTTTCGCCGTGGTCATGATCTTCACGCTGATGCTGGCGCGGTGCAACTGCCTGCACGCGGGCTGCTGCCTGGGGCGGCATATGTTCCACATGGACATGCGCTGGCCGACAAGGGAAGCGGAGATCGTGTTCTATCTCGTTTTCCTCGCGCTGATCATCCCCCGCGTCTGGAAGGGTGTGACCAAAGGCCGGGTCTATCCGCTGTATATGGCGGCCTACGGCGCATTTCGCGCTGTGATCGAGTGTTTCCGGGAATCCAGCTCGGAAACCCTGTTTCACCTCTCCCACGTATGGGCGTTCCTCGCTCTGGCACTGGGTCTGAGTATCTATATAGAGCTGAACAATCGAATCAAGAAACAATCTCAAAAGAGAAGAACTTAAATGTAAAGGAGGAAACAATATGATAAAAAGCGTAGGAAAACGCTTCCTGTCCATCGCGCTTGTCATCATGATGGTGTTCTCGCTCCTGCCTGTGATCCAGATGTCAGCCAGCGCAGCGAACGTCAACACCGGCGTGACGGGTCTGACGGCGGACAGCAGCGGAAACGCGACATGGACGACGAGCGGCGGCGCTATTACCGGAGCAGCTACGACAACCTCATCCACCAGCTGCGGCTCCACATCGTACAGCGCAAAGACCGGCACACTGACGTTCACCAATAGCTCTGGTGCGCTAGGACTCCTGAGCTTCGACTATTCCGTCGAGTTGAACGGCGGCAGCGCGACTGTGGACGGCGCAGAGGCAACCGGCGGCGCCTTCAGCAAAACGCTTGCCAACGGAGAGACGCTCGCCATCTCGATCACGTCAAACAGCGCTGCTGAGAACACGACCAAAATCGTGATCAGTAATCTGAAGCTGACGGCGGAGACAAACGTGACCATCACCTTTACGCCCGGCGTGAACGGCACATACACCGTGAATGGCATGGCGGTCACGGCCAGTACTCCGATGAGTTTCAAAACGACGGACAGCGTCGCACTTGCCGCGACGGCCAAGAGCGGCTATAAGTTCCTTGGCTGGTACAATGCCGGGACTGGCACGTGCCTCTCCACCGCCGCTTCTGGCAACTTAAGCTTCACCGAGGACGCGACAATCGAGCCGCGCTTTATCCAGAGCTCGGTGCCGCTGTTCCAAGTTGGAACAAACATCTTCTCCGATCTGAACTCGGCTGTTGCGTATGCGCAGCAGACAGGGATCGAGAAAATCATTCTGATCTCCAATGGTACGCTGCCAGCAGGCGACTACACGATCCCCAACGGCAAGACCCTGCTGATCCCCATGGACGCGGCGTATACTGTCGTCAAAGACACACCTTCGATCGTTTATGACTCCCACGCCACCCCCACGGCATTCAGTCTTCTGACGATGGCGAGCGGCGCGAACATCACGGTCGCATCCGGCGGTGCGATCTCGCTGGCAAGCAAGCTGAGCTCAAAAGGTCAGCTCGCCGGCTGGAACGGCACGCCCACCGGCCCTGACGGACGGATCAACATGGCGTCCGGCAGCTCCATCACGGTCCAGAGCGGCGGCAATCTCTATGCCTGGGGCTATATCTACGGCAGCGGCTCCGTGGTTGCCCAGTCCGGCGCCACAGTGCACGAAGCGTTCCAGATCAAGGACTGGCGCGGCGGCTCGGCGACCTCCAGCTGCTATAACTATACCTTCATCATCAACCAGTACTATGTCCAGAACATCGAGGTTCCGCTGACGCTCCATGCCGGCGCAACGGAGAAGCTCTATTCCGCAGCGAACGCCAGCGGCTCGGCCTATCCCATGGGCGTCACCTTCATCGGATCGAATGCGGGCATGTTCCGCATCAATTCCGGCTATCTCGTGAAGGATTATATCGAGGGAACCGACCGCTTGCAGGTGGACTGCTACGGCGACGTCTCTCTGTCCTCCATGTCGATGACCGGCCTGCCGCTCGTCGGATCCGTGGACACGGAAAGCTATGATCTGCCGATCACCAGCAATATCACCATCAATATCCATGAGGGCACTGCGAGCATCGGTCAGGATATCAAGCTCTTGCCCAGCGCGGAGATCAATATCGACAACGGCGGTGAGATGAATATCGCTTCCGGCAAGAATGTTTATCTCTATGACCTGGATAACTGGGGCAATTACACCGGCAGCGCCAAGCTGTATGTGATCGGCTACTCGGTCGCCAACGGCACGAAGACCATGCGTACTGCGGCCGGTCTTACAGATGCGAAGCTTGACGTCAACGGCACTGTGAACGTCTCCGGCAAGCTCTACACCTCCGTCGGCGGCGCGAATATCACCAGCTCTGACGGCACGGGCAAGGTCGTTCTCGCGACGGCGCCCGGTGCCTCCAACGCCACGATCTATGAGATGGCGAACAACAAGGACAAGACCGCGGTGACCTTCAATCCCGCGAAGCTGCACAACGGAGCGAACCGTCCCGCAGACAAGGATGAATACACCGCCACTGCGGGCTCTGACGCCAACACGACCTTCAGTTACTGCTCCACCCATGATATGTGGGAGCGGGGTGACGGCTACACTGTGAGCTTCAATGCCAACGACGGCGAGGGCTCCATGGAGAACCTGACCACCTGCCCGGCGGGCAGCGTGACCCTCACGGCCAACACCTTCACCCGCAGCGGCTATGCGTTCAAGGGCTGGAACACCGCGGCGGACGGCTCCGGCACGGCCTATGCAGATAAGGATGAAATCACCGTTGCAGCAGACACCACCCTCTATGCCCAGTGGGAGCAGCTCTACACCGTCACGTGGCAGAACGCCGACGGCACGGTCCTTGAGACCGATGTGAACGTTGCGGCAGGCACCATGCCGAAGTACAACGGCGCAACGCCGACCAAGGCGGATGACACCACTGCAAAGGTCCGCTATGTCTTCAACGGCTGGGACAAGACCCTCGCCCCGGTGACCGGCGACGTGACCTACACGGCAAAGTATGACGAGGCACCGCTGTACTACAAGGTCGAGCTCTACTACGACGATGCTGCAGCGCCCGTTTATACCAAGGCGGAAACCCTCTACAAGAACTCCCTGAAGCTGACGGCGGAGGATCCCCGCGAAGACGGCAAGCACTTCAGCCACTGGAGCATCCAGTACTTTGACAAGGACGGCGCCGCGATCGGTGAACCGGTGGAGTACAACGCCAAGCAGATTACGATCCATCCGGGCGTCGGCGGCATCACGGTTCAGGCGCGGGCCATCTACAGCGACACGGAGACCACCTTCGGCCCGTTTGTCAAGATCATCGGTGCTGAGTTTAACAAGTTTACCAACAAGTGGACGTTCACTCTGACCCAGAGCGTTCCCAGCGGCGTCGCGGAGGAAGTTGGCTTTGTCCTGAGTGTGGACAGTACTGAAATCACGGTACCCTCCACGATGCAGAGAGCGACCAACACGTTCACGGCCCATGTGAGCATGGACGGTTGGGAAGGAAAGCCGCTGTATGTGCGGGCATATCTGACGTATAACGGCACCACCTACTATTCTGATGACCCTGCACTGGTTTATCGGTTTCCCACGGAATAAGGAGGAAAACATATGAAAAAAAAGTTTGCAGATCCGAAACTGGAAGTGGAGCAGTTTGATGATGTGATTGATTGCCTGACCATCTCGGACGGCGATCATGACGAGACCCAGAGCAGCTCCACCAGCAAAGACACCTAATGTTTGCAAAGGCGTCAGGGCAGATCCACTGTCCTGACGCCGTACCCCTGCTTTCGGGGAGCGCTTCTGAATCAGGAGCGCTGCCCAATGGCAGAGACCATTACCCACCGGGAGGTGAAAGGATATGCGCGGCTATGGCGTGCTGCGATGGATCGTCGGGATCCTGTGTGCGGCGCTGGCCTGTCTGCTGGCGGTATTGCTGATTCGCTATCATCAGAGCGAACAGGCCCATGAAGAACATATCGCGCAGCTCCGAAAGGAAGCCGAGACCTATGAGGCACGGCTCAAAGCCATTCGCAAAGAACTGGATGACATGGAAAACCGGATCGGCAGTGACGCAAAAACCGGCATGATCATGGTCGCCTGGCAGGTGGAGAGCGTCGAGGATGTGCAGCATGTATCCGAACAGGCGGAGCAGGAATCCATCGAGCCTGTCATTGTGGTCGATGTGCATGCAGATGCGCTGCAGCAGATCCTTTCCGCGGTCAATGATGCAGGCTGTGAGCTGGTCCTGACGGCCTATCCCTTTGACGCGGACACGCCGAAGGACGCCGCCAATCTTCGAAAGACGCTCAAACAGGATTATCCCGAGCTGCGGGACATGGGCCTGTTTCTCATGCGGGAGGCCTATGAGAACGAGGAAAACCTCGCCCTCCTGTCGGACGGATTCGACGGCTGCGTCAGCTATTATACGCACCCCGCCTTTTCCGAAGCGCACCCGGATTTTCAGCTGATGAATTACAGCTTTTTGCGCAGCGCGACCTTCGCGGTGCAAAACCGCTTAAAGGCGCTCTCCTCCGGGTCCGAGGCGCTGATGTTTGTGTTTGACCTCTCGGCAGCGGAGCTGACGCCGGAGGTGGAGGGCCGCTTCCTCTCCACGATCTGCAGCTATGCCGAGGCGCACGCGCTGCCGATCAGCACGGCAGAGGAGACGATCGCTGCGATCCGGGAGAATCAGGTCAACACGAACAGCAGCCAGGAAGCCTATGAAAAGCTTCTCTCGGAGCGGCAGGAAGAGATCGATGAGCTGAACGCCAAACTGGATGAGATCTACAGCAGATGGAACGAGGAACAGAAACCATGAAGCTGAAAACCGGATTTATTACCCACACGCTGCAGGGGCAGCAGATGATGGTGGCCGCCGGACCTGCCGCGAAGGTCTTTCGCGGGGTGGTTCGATCCAACGAAACCGCCGCCTTCATCATTGACTGTTTGAAAACGGAAACCACGGAGCCGGAGATCACAGCGAAGCTCTGTGCAGAGTATGACGTATCCCACGAGCGTGCAGCCGCGGGCGTCAGCAGAGTTCTGGAGCAGCTGCGCGAGATCGGAGCGATCGAATGAAGAGAATCATCACAATCTGCCTGACGGTGCTGTTTGCCGTTTTGATGTGCTGCGCGGCCTTTGCCGAAAACGTTGTCACCGACGGAAACGTCACGACCGTCACCGATGAAAACGGCAACACCATCACCATTGAAGAGATCGACGAAAACGACAACAGCGGTGCGGTCACGCTGCCGACCCCCACGCCAAAGCCGACGCCGAAACCGACTTCCACACCGAAGCCTGCGGCGACCACAGCGCCGAAAACCACCCCCACCTCAGGAGGCGCGGCGCCTGCGCAGAATACGAACCCGACCGCGGCGCCTTCCGCCGCAGCAGATCCCACCAAAGAACCGGAAGCGAAGGATTCCGCTGCTCCTTCCGCAGAGCCGTCTGGTGAACCTTCCGCAGAGCCGGAGACCGAGGAAACCTCAGCCGGAGGAAGCTCCGTCGGTACCATTGCGGCGGGGATCGCTCTGGTTGCCGTTGCGGTCATCGGCGGCGCAGCGCTTTTGATTTCAAGGCAGAAAAAACACTGATACGCAAGGGGTGAGCGCGATGCCGGAAGGCTCCTTTCATGTGCATATTTCGTCCTCGCGCCGCCCGCTGGAGCTGAAGCTCGGTGAGGTCTGGCAGTACCGCGATCTGATTTGGCTGTTCACGCGGCGGAGCTTCGCCGTCACCTACCATCAGACGATTCTCGGCCCTGCGTGGCTCCTGATCAGCCCACTGCTGAGCAGCCTGATCTATCTGATGCTGTTTGGGCAGATCGCGCGGCTCGGCACCGACGGCGCGCCGCAGCTGCTGTTTTATCTCTCCGGAACGGCCATCTGGGGCTTCTTCTCCGCCTGTCTGATCGGCAACGCTGGGACGTTTGTAAGCAACGCAGGCCTTTTCGGAAAGGTCTATTTCCCGCGCCTCACGGTGCCGATCTCCAATGTATTTTCTGCGGGGATCCGGTTTGGGGTCCAGCTGCTGCTGGTGTTCGGCTTTCTGCTGTATTATCTGGCGCGCGGCGCGGTCTCGCCCCATTGGTGGGCGTGGCTGCTGATCCCGCTGATCCTGCTGCAGCTCGGCCTGCTCGGCATGGGCTGCGGCGTACTGATTTCCGCGCTCACGACGAAATACCGGGATTTGAGTGTGCTGGTTTCCATCGGCATGCAGCTGTGGATGTTTGCGACGCCGGTGGTCTATCCGCTCTCGGAGCTCCCGAAGGGGGCACTGCGTACGGCGATCCTCTGGAATCCGGTGACCGCGCCGGTGGAGCTGTTTCGCTATGCGGTGCTCGGCGTCGGGAAGGTGCTGCCAGGGTATCTCGCGGCGTCCGCAGTAATCACGGTCATCATCGCGGTGCTCGGCGTCATGCTGTTCAACCGGGTCGAGCGCACGTTTATGGACACGGTCTGAGGAGGCGCCTATGGACTTGAAAGACAGACCGGTTGCCCTACAGCTTTCCGGTGTGAAGAAGCAGTATCGCCTGGGTCAGATCGGCGCGGGCACCCTGCAGGCGGATCTGCAGAGCTGGTGGGCCCGCCGCCGCGGCAGGGAAGATCCCAATTCCAAAATCGGGACCAATACGAACCTCCACGGCAAAACGTTCCTGGCGCTGGACGGGATCGATCTCACCGTATTCCGCGGCGAGGCGCTCGGCATCATCGGGCCAAACGGCGCCGGAAAAAGCACGATTTTGAAGCTCATCAGCCGTGTCACCGCACCGACCGAGGGGGATATTGACCTTTACGGCCGCGTCAGCTCCATGCTGGAGGTGGGCACCGGCCTTGACCGGAACCTGACCGGTCGGGAGAATATCTATCTCAATGGCGCGATCCTCGGCATGACCCGCCGGGAGATCGACCGAAAGCTGGACAAGATCATCGCCTTCAGCGAGCTGGAGCCGTTTATCGACACGCCGGTCAAGCGCTATTCCAGCGGCATGTACGTCAAGCTGGCCTTCGCAGTCGCGGCGCATCTCGACAATGAGATCATGATCATGGACGAGGTGCTCGCCGTGGGCGACGCCGCGTTCCAGAATAAATGTCTCACACGCATGCGCGAGGCGGCACGGCAGGAGGGCCGCACGGTCCTCTATGTGAGCCACAATATGAACACCATCCGCGCCCTGTGCGACCGATGCGTTGTGATGGAGCGGGGCAGGATCCGGTTTGACGGCGCGGTGGAGCCGGCCATTGCCGACTATCTGAGCATGTCCGCCGGGTACGACGCCGTGGATCTGGACCTCTCCAAAATGGTCCACGCCGGACTCGAGACCGGCAGAGTGCTGCGTATGGAGCATCTGCTGCTCGAGAGCAAGGTGGAGCCGGTCTACACGGCGGAGGAGACGATGAAGCTGCGCTTTCATCTTCAGCTGGAAAAAACGATGGAGCAGGTGCTGCTGCGTTTCACGGTGCGTACACTGTCCGATCAGGCGGTGGGAACGGCCTGGTCACAGCCGATGCCGTTTCCGGTCAGCGGGGAAGCGGAGGCGGACTTCTCGCTCCCGCTCAGCGCGCTTGCGCCGGGGAAGTATTATGCCAGCCTCGGCTTTTACCGTCGGGAACCCGGCGGAAGTCTCGACAGACTGGACCACATCTCCCGCGCCTTTCGGTTTGAGATTACCACCAACGCGGACGCGCTGATGGAGGGGGAAAACGCGGTCGGCGCCGTTGTGCTGCCGGAAATGAGAGGGATCATCCTTTGAGTGTTGGTTTTTACCGCTTTGCGGATCATACCGTAGAGCTTCGATCTCTGTATGAAGCGGTCCACCGTCTGTGTGCGGACTATGCGATCCCGCCGCAGGATACGGAGCTTTTGATCCAAACTACCGAAGGGGATGCGGCATATGAGCAAAAAATCTATGCGCAGACCTATTCCACGGCGCATGAACAGCCTGCGGAAGCGCTGGAGTGCCTTGCGGTCTATCGGAAGCTTGTCCGGGCGCTGCTGCAATACGACGTTCTGCTGTTTCATGGCTCTGCTGTGGCGGTGGACGGAAAAGCCTATCTCTTCATCGCTCCCAGCGGAACGGGGAAGAGTACCCACACCCGTCTCTGGCGGGAGCTGCTGGGCGATCGTGCGGTCATGGTCAATGATGACAAGCCGCTGGTGCACGTTTCTGAAACCGGTGTGACGATTTACGGAACGCCCTGGGACGGGAAGCATCATCTGAGCAGCAACATCGCGGTGCCGCTGCGTGCGATCTGCGTGCTGGAACGGGCGGCGGAAAACTGTATCGCTCCGATCTCGCCGGTGGAGGCATTTTCATTTTTGCTGCGGCAGAGCTACCGGTATGAGAGTGAAGCGGACGAGCAGAAGGCTTTAGCGCTGTTGGATCTGCTGACGCAGCAGGTGCAGCTCTGCCGCATGGGCTGCAACCAGATGCTTTCTGCCGCGGAGACCGCGTGGAACGCCATGAAACCGGGTGACAACGATGCCTGAAAAGAAAACCTTCGAGCAGGCGCTTGCGGAACACGGCAGCTTCGTGACCAGAGCCCAGGGCGTCAGTATGCAGCCGCTGATCCGCCCCGGACGGGATCTGGTGGAGATCTCTCAGAAGGGTTCTGACCGCTGCAAGAAGTATGACGTGGTGCTCTATAAACGCGACGGGAAGTACATTCTGCACCGCATCCTGGAGGTTCGGCCGCAAGACTATGTCATCGCCGGCGACCATCAGATTTACAAAGAGTACGGCGTCACCGACGAAGACATCATCGGTGTTCTTTCGGCGGTGATTCGGGGAGGAAAGCGCATCCCGGTGACCGGCAAAAACTATCTGCGCTATGTCCGTCTCTGGTGCGGACTCTATCCGGTTCGGAAAATGCTCCGAAGCGGAAAAGCCGCAGCAGTTCGTCTGCTGCGGAGAATCAAGAAGTAAAAGAGGAAAGATGGTCAGTGAAGCAAAAACTGGTATATCTTCTCAAACATAATCCGCTCATACAGCGCGTGTATCAATACACCATGAGCGTTGTATTCCGGACGATCGGCCTGTTCGTGCCGGTGGATCCGGATCTGGTGCTGTTCGTCTCCTTCATGGGCACGAAGTACAACGACAGCCCCCGCGCGATCAGTGAGTATCTGGAGCGGGACGATCGCTATGCGCACCTGCACCGTGTCTGGGCGCTGGAAAAGCCGCAGGACTTTCCCGCCCTTGAGACGGTGAAGATCGACACGCCGCGCTATTTTCTCACGGCGCTTCGGGCGAAATACTGGGTGACGAACACCAACATCGAGCGCGGGCTCCATTTCAAAAAGAAGAATCAAATCTACCTCAACACCTGGCACGGCGTGGCGCTGAAAACCATCGGGAACGACTGCCCGGGCAGAAGCGATTATGATTTCAGCAATATCAATTACATGTGCGTTTCCGGCGCCCACGATGAACGGGTATTTGCCTCAGCGTTTCGTGTGAAGCCGGAAAGCTGTCTGCGCTGCGGCATGCCGCGCAACGACCGGCTCTATCGGGCAACAGCAGAGGAAAAGCGGCAGCTTCGGCTGGCGCTCGGCATTCCGGACGGGAAAAAGGTGATCCTTTACGCTCCCACATGGCGGGACAGCACCGATGGCGGGCGCAGCTATGCGCTGAAGCCGCCGATCCACTTTGATGCATGGAAGCAGGAACTGGGTGCGGATTTTGTCGTGCTGTTCCGGGCGCACCACATGACGACAAAGGTGCTGAACGTGCAGTTCAATGATTTCGTTCGGGACTGCTCGGACTACCCCGACATCAACGATCTGATGATCGCGGCAGATCTGCTCATCACGGACTACAGCGCGGTCGCGTTTGATTATTCGATCCTGCAGCGTCCGATCCTGATCTTCGCCTATGACTATGCGGACTATATCGCGGAGCGTGGGACGTATTTCGATATGGCAGAGGTGTATCCCTCCGAGATCTATCAGGACGAGGAGGGACTGCTGAACGCGCTCCGATCTCTGGATCTGGAGAGGGCGTCCGCCTGGACGGCGGCGTTTTCAAAGCAGTTCATGGAGCACGGCGGCAGCGCCACGCAGGCATGCGTGGAGGCACTGTTTGGTGAGCGGGAAGAAAAGCGGAGGCGCTCCGAATGAAGATCCTGTTTTGGATGTTCACTGGCTTTGACCGCCATGTGACGTCGGAGCATCTGCTTTCTGCGGTGATCGAGCAGCTGTGCCGGGCAGGGCACACGGTCCACATCCTGCAAAAGGACACTGGCGGCGATCTGCCTGCGATTCCGGAGGCGCTCTCCGAGTACGATGTGACGACCGATGCGATCCCGTTTCAAAATGCAGACAAGGGAAACTTCGTCGCCCGCTACCTCGCGGAACTGCGGTACATCAAGGCCTGCAGGCAGCATCTCACCGCTGACTATGACGCGGTGTTCCTCCAGTCGAACACGGTCGCGGGATTTGCCGTGAAGGCTGTGAGACGCAAGCTCCCCAATGCGATCCTGACGTTCAATGTCCAGGACATTTTTCCATACAACGCCGCGTTCAGCGGCACGATCCGGCGCGGCGGTGCCATTTTCCGGACGCTTGCGGCCATCCAGCGTTACGCATATCGCCATGCCGATCACGTGATCACGATCTCAGAGGACATGAAGGGTACGCTCGTCGCAGACGGTGTGGAGGCGGATAAGATCGAGGTCGTTTACAACTGGTCGTATCAGGATGCGCCCTATGAAAACCTCGACCCTGCGCCGATTGCGCACCTGTTTGAAGCCGGTGGATTTCGCGTGGTCTATGCCGGAAACCTCGGCGTGATGCAGAATGTGGATCTGTTGATCGAAACGGCAAACGTGCTGCGCACCGAGCCTGGGATCCGGTTCTATATCATCGGTGACGGCGCATACCGGCAGAAGCTGCGCTTGAAGGCAGAGGCATACGGACTGAAGAACGTCACATTCCTGCCGATGCAGCCGCCGGAGCGCGCCCCGCTGATCTACAGTGCGGCGGACGTGAACGTGATCCCCCTTCGAAAGGATATCTACCGCACCGCGCTTCCGTCGAAGACCGCGACCTGTCTCGCCTGCGGAAAGCCGATCATTCTTGCGATCGGGACTGCCGGCGGCTTTGCCGGACTGGCGGCAGAGCAGGCGGGTTGCCTGGTGACGGAGCCTGACGATCCGGCACAGCTTGCCGATGCAATCCGCACAGTGCGGCAAAGGGGAGAGAGGGATTCGGATGTCCGTTTCTTCCTGGAGCGCTTTTCCAGGACGGAAAACAGTCGGCGATACGCCCGGATCATCACGGGGGAACACGCAAATCCCCACTGAGAAAGGCTGCGGAGGGATCCGCGGCGTGAAGGAGTTTTTCTATGACGGCATTGCAAGAAGAGAACGCGCGCGGCTCCGGCTTTTCCCTTTTGGACGCGCTGCTGCTGCTCTTTCTGTTTGAGGCGGCGATCCTGCACTTGTTCCTGTTCCTGACAGGAAACGCGATTGCATCGGGCAACCACGCTGCCATATATATCGCCGTGGCGGCGCTTGCGGTGCTGAGTCTGATCGGCTGGGCGCAAAGATACGTCGCAAAGGAACTGCTGCTGCTCGTGCTGCTGTTCGCAGTGGTCGGAGTGTCCTACCTGATCACCGGGGTGCGGCTTGGCACAAACGCGATCTACTATTCGGAGCTGAAGGCCTTCCTCGCCATGATCGTGTGCGTTCTGCTGATTACGCTGAACGTGTTCTGGCGCGGCAAGACGGAGATCCATGTCCCGCTTGTGCTGGCGCTGGATGTTGTGATCACTGCGGTGTGCTTTCTCGCGGTCTTTCGCATTGACGAGCGGCAGACCGGTGGCCTCATCCGCGATGTGAGCGGACTGCTGTATCAGAATATCGCCTATTACTCTGCGACCTGCTTCGGGCTGAATGTGTTTCTCCACCGTGAGAGCGAGCTGAAGGGCAGGCGGATGGGCGTGGGAATGAAGCTCCTGCTGCTGGCGATGAGTCTGCTCCAGATCGCGACCTGCTTTTTTTCCGGAGGACGGGGCGGCGTTGTTCTGGTTCTGCTGCTGATACTCTACGGCCTCGTGACACGCTACGGCTTTCGACAACTGCACCGGGGCGCTGCGGCAATTATCATCCTCGCGCTGCTGGCGTTTGTCTTTGCGCCGCAGATCCTCTCACGGATGCATCTCAGCTCCAACGGCCTGGCACGGACACTTACCATCTTCGAGGGCGGCTATTCCGACAGCGGAAGAGCGCAGATGTACCGAAAGGCACTCAGTTATTTCTGGCAGCGCCCGGTCTTCGGCAACGGCGTCGGGGCGTTTCTGGTGTACAGGGGGATCTATTCCCACAACGCGGTCACGGATATCCTCAGCGAGGCGGGCATCTTCGGGCTTGTGGTGATGCTCTTTGTGCTGGTGCAGTTTTTCCGCTGCGCCAAAAGGCTGTACTACTGCGGCTCGCTGTTTCGCCTGCTGATCATCGTATTCATCTGCGGCTTCACGATGAACCTCTTCAGCGGTTATATTTGGGTCAATCAGCAGGTGTGGCTGCCGCTGGTGATCCTTCTGTCCTGCGGGAGCGATGCGTATGACACGCAGCCGGCGCCCGCAACTATGGAAAGTAAAGGCTGATCGGCATGATAAAAACCTATTATCTCGCAAAGATCCTGTCCAAACTGAATATTCCGTCGTTTCGGGACTGTGAGATCGACCGCGCGGCGAAGGTCGACCGCGGCTGTACGCTCACAAGGGTGAAGCTGGGGCGCTGCTCCTACTTTGCCCACCATGTGAATGCGACCGACGCCGAGATCGGCAGCTTCTGCTCCGTCGGTGCGTACAGCAGCATCGGCGGCGGAGTGCATCCGACGGATACGGTCTCCACCAGCCCCGTGTTCCTGGAGGGGCGAAACTTCCTTCGAAGAAACTACGGGAGCCTTTCGTTCCCCGCGTCAGAGCCCGTGCGGATCGGAAACGACGTCTGGATCGGGACCCATGTGTTCATCCGTCCAGGCGTCACGGTCGGTGATGGCGCTGTCATCGGCGCCCACGCTGTGGTGACCCGTGACGTGGCGCCCTATGCGGTCGTTGCGGGGGTCCCGGCAGAGGAGCTCCGGAGGCGCTTTGACGCCGAAACCGTTCAGAGACTGCTGCGCGTCCGCTGGTGGGATCTGCCGGACGAGCGGCTGAAAGCGCTCGCGCCGCTGTTTTCAGACGTATCGCTGTTGCTGCAGGAGCTGGAACAATGAAGATCGTACATATTTGCCTTGCGTGTTTTTTTTCGGACGGTTATTCCTATCAGGAGAATATGCTTCCGAAATTCCACAAGGCGTTGGGGCATGATGTTGAGGTCATCGCTTCGCTGGTCACCTTCGATCAAAACGGAAAACAGACCCTGTATTCCGGCCCAATGCAGTATCGAAATGAATACGATATCCCGGTCACGCGTCTGAACTACAGACAGCCTTCGCAGGTCTTTTCCCGGTTTCGCCGATTCAAAGGCTTTCGGGACGCGCTTGCGAGATCAGCTCCGGACGTTATCTTTGTCCACGGATGTCAATTCATGGACATCGACGTGGTAGCGGACTATGCAAAGCGGCATTCGCATGTTCAAGTCTATGTGGACAACCACGCGGATTTTTCCAACAGTGCGCAGAACTGGGTCTCCAGACGGATCCTGCACGGCGTGTTCTGGCGGCTGTGCGCCCGCCGGATCGCGCCGTTTACCCGAAAATTCTATGGCGTCCTGCCGGCGCGCGTAGATTATCTCAGAGCTGTTTACGGTCTTCTCCCCGGGCAGTGCGAGCTGCTGGTGATGGGCGCGGACGACGATCTCGTCGCGCGCGCGAAGAAACCTGACGCCCGTGTGCGCATTCGGGAGCGGTATCACATTGCGCCAGATGACTTCCTGATCGTCACCGGTGGAAAGATCAACCGATATCGTCCGGAGGTCCTGGATCTGATGGCCGCGGTCGAAAGCATCGAGCGCAGCAGTGTCAGGCTGCTGGTATTCGGGAAAGCGTCGGAAGAGTATCAGGAGCGATTCGAAGCGCTTTGCAGGAACGACCGGATCGACTATGTCGGCTGGCTTCCGTCTGCGGAGACCTATGCATATTTTGCTGCCGCGGATCTGGTCGTATTTCCCGGCCTGCACTCCGTGATGTGGGAGCAGGCGGTCGCCCAGGGCAAGCCGTGCCTGTTCCGCGACCTGGAGGGATTCCACCATGTCGATATGGGCGGGAACGCTATGTTTTTGCGGGATGTCTCTGCAGAACGTCTGCGCGCAGCGATCCTGCAGCTCTCGGATGATCCCACGCGCCTTGCTGCGATGCGGCGGGCGGCGGAGGCAGCAAGTGGATTTTTCTCGTATCGGGAGATCGCAGAACGATGTCTGCAGTAGATCCGCACGAAGCTGCAGAAACAAGCAAAGCAGAAAAATGAAGGCCTGAAAGCACATGAGCAGTGTCAAAAAGAACTTAAGTCTCCAAACTGCATATCGGGTCCTATCGGTCTGTATGCCGCTGATCACCGCGCCGTATCTCGCCAGAAGGCTCGGCGTGGAGCAGCTGGGCGTGTTCTCATTTACGACCTCGGTGGTGGCATACTTCACCCTGGCGGCCATGCTGGGGACGGTGAACTACGGCACACGCACCATCGCCTCGGTGAAGGGTGACCGCATCCGGCGGGACGAGGCGTTTTCCGCGATCTTTCTGTTCCAGCTTGCCATGACCCTTGCGGCGACGGCGGCATATCTTGTCTATCTGCAGTTTTTCTGCACGTCCAACCGGCTCATTGCATGGCTGCAGGGCGTGGCGCTGCTGAGCTGTCTGGTGGACATCAACTGGCTGTTCTTCGGTGTGGAGGATTTCCAGATCACCGTCACGCGCAGCATGGTCATCAAGATCCTCTCGGTGATCCTGATCCTGGTGGTGGTCCGGCAGCAGTCGGATCTCTGGAAATACACCCTCATCATGCTGGGATCGACCTTTCTCAGCAACCTGATCCTGTTTGCGTATCTGCCCCGATACGCGTCGCTGCGCAGGGTTTCCATGGCGCAGATCCGGGCGCATATCGGTCCGAATCTGATCCTGTTCATCCCGCTTTTGGCCATGACGGTCTACCACACGATGGACAAGACCATGCTGGGCCTGCTGAGCAATTTTGAGCAGAGCGGGTTTTATTATAATTCCGACAAGGTCGTGCAGATCCCGCTTGTGATCATCAACGGCGTCGGAACGGTGATGCTCCCGCGGATGTCGTCGCTGCTTGCCGAGAATCAGCAGGAGGAGGCCGACCGTCTGTTCATGACGACGATGGAGGGCATCGCGGTCG
The DNA here is from genome assembly GCA_902803575.1 of Oscillospiraceae bacterium. GTDB lineage: Bacteria > Bacillota > Clostridia > Oscillospirales > Oscillospiraceae > CAG-103. The sequence goes on along the minus strand of CADCQK010000222.1, from coordinate 7,760 downwards.
TGTGCATTGCCCTCGCCTGCGGGATCGCGGCGGTGGCAAAGGAATTCATCCCGTTCTTTTTCGGAAAGGGCTATGACCCCTGCATCCTGATCACGATCGTGTTTTCACCGATCCTGCTGATCAAAGGCTTTTCCAGCATTGTGAGAACCCAGTACCTGATCCCGATGAAGATGGAAAAGGAATTCACGATCTCCGTGATCGGCGGCGCAGTTGTGAATCTGATCCTGAATCTGCTGCTCATCCCGCGCCACGGTGCGCTGGGCGCGGCGGCGGCAACGGTGATCGCGGAGCTCGCTGCCTGTGTTCTGCAGTTTTTCTCCCTGCGGGGGAGGGCGCTGGGCATCGGGCGGCTGCTGCTGAAAACGCTGCAGTATCTCTTGATCGGCCTGGCCATGGCTGCACTGGTGCGGCTCACGGCGCAGGTGCAGATCGGCGTCGTGTGGAAGCTCGTCCTTGAGATCCTCGTGGGTGCAGGCTTCTTCACAATTGCCTGCACAGTTTTCTGGGCAAGATCCGGAAACGGGATGTTCGACCTTTTCTGCAGACCGATCCTGCGGAGACTAAAACGGCGATAACAGACAGCAAACGATATTTGACGGAGCGTTTTGCCATGAAACGAGTGATTACCTACGGAACCTTTGACTTATTGCATTACGGTCATATCAACCTGCTACGCCGGGCGAAGCAGTACGGCGACTATCTGATCGTCGCCCTTTCGACAGACGAATTCAACTGGAATCAAAAGCACAAAAAGAGCTATTTCAGCTATGAGCAGCGCAAGCAGCTGCTGGAGTCGATCCGCTATGTGGATCTTGTGATCCCGGAGGAAAACTGGGCCCAGAAGGAATCCGACGTGAAGGAGTATCATATCGACACCTTTGTCATGGGAGATGACTGGGCCGGGAAATTCGATTTTCTCAAGCCGTATTGCGATGTGGTCTATCTGCCGCGGACGCCGGAGATCTCCACAACGCAGATCAAAAAAGAGCTGAATGAGACAAACATGAACAAGGAGGATGCAGAAAATGAAGCGTAGGATCTTGACCGGTTTTCTCGCAGTCGTGCTGATGCTGTCGCTCTCCGGCATTGCCTTTGCAGACCACACCCACGAGTATCAGGCGGAGGTTCGGCTCCCGACCTGTACGGAGAGCGGGTATGTCATGTATGTCTGCTCCTGCGGGGATTCCTACATCGGAAAAGAATACCCCGCCATCGGCCACGACTGGGACAGCGGCGTCGTCACCAAAGCGGCGACCTGCACCGTCAACGGTGTGAAGACCTATACCTGCAATCGCTGCAAGAGCACGCAGACAGAATCGATCGCGGCCACCGGGCATGTGTGGGACAGCGGGAAGGTGACCAAAGAGGCCACCTGCGCGGAGAACGGCGTGCGCACCTATACCTGCACGGTCTGCGGTGCGACGAGAACCGAATCCATTGCGACTGTCAGCCACAAGTGGGACGCCGGGATCGTGACCACCGAGCCTTCCTACAGCGAAGCCGGCGAGCGCACCTACACCTGCACCGTCTGCGGCAGCAAAAGAACCGAAGTGATCCCGGCCACCGGAGAGCATACAGATTCCGAGCACACCTGGAATGCAGGCACGGTCACGAAAGCGCCAACCTGCACGGAAGCCGGCGAGCGCACCTATACCTGCACCGTCTGCGGGGAAAAGAAGACCGAATCCGTCGCTGCACTGGGACACAGCTGGGGGACCGGCACCGTGACCAAAGCGCCCACCGCCGTCGAGAAGGGCGAGCGCACCTATACCTGCACCGTTTGCGGAGAAAAGAAAACCGAGGAGATCCCTGCAACGGGCGAGCACAGCGCCACCAATCATATCTGGGACGCCGGCACGGTGACCAAAGAGCCCACCTGCGCCGAGGCAGGGGAGCGCACCTATGCCTGTTTGGTCTGCGGAGAAAAGAAGACAGAGTCCATTGCAGCCACCGGAAAGCACAACTACCAGAAAGGCGTCTGCACCGTCTGCGGCGCGAAGGAAGCCTGCCCGTCTGCTGTGTTTCAGGATGTGACGCGGCACGGAGACGTGGAAGCGGCCGGCTATTACTATCATGACGCCATCGACTGGGCGGTCAGCAAGGGCGTTACCAACGGCACCTCTGCAACTACCTTCAGCCCCAACGCTGGCTGCACCCGCGCACAGGCGGTCACATTCCTGTGGCGCGCCGCGGGTTCTCCGGAGCCCGAGACTGCGGGCAATCCGTTCTCCGATGTGAGCAGCACCGCATATTATTACAAAGCGGTCCTGTGGGCTTCTGAAAACGGCATCACCAACGGAACCGGCGGCGGGAAGTACAGTCCGGAGCAGACCTGCACCCGCGCGCAGATCGTGACATTCCTCTGGAGAGCCATGCAGGAGCCTGCCCCGGCCACCAGCGCCAACCCGTTCCGGGATGTGCCCGGCTCTGCATACTACTACGCGGCAACGCTGTGGGCTTCCGAAAACGGCATCGCCCTCGGCACCGGAAACGGGAACTTCAGCCCGAATCTGACCTGCACCCGCGCGCAGATCGTGACCTTTTTCTATCGGACTGCGCTGAAGTTCTCTGCGGACTGAAGACGATACATGGTAAAAAGCAACTGAACATTTTCAAACGCCGTCTGAGAATGATCCCAGACGGCGTTGTCTTTTCTGCATTCCGGTTGACTTCCCTGGCCGGGAGCCGAGGCTTGCGCTGCGGTCACGCCGGGCACTGTCTGCCGGTGGTGTCGATGGTATAATCGCCGGTGAGCAGCAGCTCAGAGATGGGCACCAAGGTGTAGCCGTCGGCCTGCAGCGACTCGATGATCCCGGCCAGGGCCTCCGGGGTGTGTTCAGCGGCATTGTGCATCAAAACGATGCTCCCAGGCTGCACCCCGTCCAGCACCCGTCTGGTGATCTCCTCTGCGGAGATGCCCTTCCAGTCGAGGGAGTCACTTTCCCATACAGTGTACAACCGTTGTTACCAAAGGGTTTGCGGAGATTCTGGTAGATTATTCAAGATTGCCACAATTGTGGGGAAAGGACATGAATCATGTTGCGTTTTGTATCTTCCAAAGAACAATCCCGAACGAGGCTGGCGGATGCGGTTTCCGTGCCGTCTGCCGAACATTTCAGCGAGCTGCGCCGCTCGTTTCTCATGGAGCATCGGCGACCGGTTTACTACTGCCTCCTCGCCGATGGGCAGCTGGACACACACCTGAAAGCGATCGGCAGCGTTGCCACGGAGGAACTGGAGCGGCAGACTGAACGGCTGCAAGCACTCCATCCCAGCGCAGACCCAGTTGCCATTCGCGGCGCGGCCGAGAGAATTGTTTTGGATGAATTGATTTGTTGCTGACCCCTGATGCGTTTGATTGTATCGCATCGGGGGTTTTGCTATTTAGAGGCCAGACAGGAGGTGAATCAATGGCCGTTTTTCGTGTTGAGAAAACCAAGAACTATACTGTCATGAGTAATTATCATCTGCGGGATCCCACGCTCTCATGTAAGGCGTGCGGGCTTCTGTCCAAGATGCTGTCCCTGCCGGAGAACTGGGACTACACCACCCGCGGGCTGGCGGCAATCTGTAAGGACGGCGTCGGCTCCATCGGATCTGCGCTCAAGGAGCTGGAGGCCGCCGGCTATCTGCTTCGGCGTCAGCTGCGCGATGATCACGGGCGCATGTGCAGCATCGAATACACCATCTACGAGACGCCGCAGCTTGCCGATACTGCGCCGCGTACGGATTTACCGGATACCGAAAACCGGTATACGGTAAATCCGAGCACGGAACCACCGGATCCGGATCCTCCGCGTCTGGAATTCTGCGCACAATTAAATACTGATCAATCAAATATTCAAGCAATAAATACTAAAAAACAAATTACGGATTCCTTCTCTCCTTCTGCGATCCGGAAAGAACGACAGAATGTGCGAGAGCGAATTCGAGCGCGAATTGAGTATGATGTGATTGCCAACCCGAGCAATCGAAGGCAGCTGGACGAGCTGGTGGAGATCATGGTGGAAGTCGAGCTGAATCAAAGCGATCGGATACGGATCAGCCGCAGAGCTGAATTTGACACCGCCTATGTGCAAGAGCGTCTGCGAAAGCTTGGCAGGGATCACATCGAACGGGTGCTGGACGCCATCGGACAAAACAGCACGCAGGTGAAGAATACGAAATCATATCTGCTGGCGGCACTGTTCAACGCCAGCGCCACCACGGACAATTATTACACGATGCAGGTCAACCACGACCTGTACGGAAGCCCATGAATCGAAGCCTGACGATTCATGGGCTTTTTTCATTTGGGGAGGGATTTCATGAAACAAGGCAAAATCATCAGCGTGATGAACCAGAAAGGCGGCGTCGGCAAAACCGCGACCACCGTGAATCTCGGCGTCGGATTGGCGCGTCAAGGCAAGCGCGTACTGTTGGTGGACGCCGATCCGCAGGCCAGTCTGACCGTATCCCTGGTGAGTAAGACGCCGGACGAGCTATCCGTGACGCTGACAGATGTGCTGCGTGCTGCGGCAGACGATCGGCCTGCGCCGGAGCACCACGGCATTCTGCGCTCATCAGAGGGTGTGGATGTGCTGCCGTCCAACATCGAGCTTGCCGCCTTTGAGGTCAGCATGATCGGCATTATGAGCCGCGAGTATCTGCTGCGCGACGCGCTCACTCCCCTGCGGGAACAGTACGACTACATTCTGATCGACTGCATGCCGTCGCTGGGGATGATGTGCATCAACGCGCTCAGTGCGGCGGACAGCGTGCTGATCCCCACGCAGGCGAGCTATCTCTCCGCAAAGGGACTCACGCTCCTGCTGGGTTCCATCACGAAGGTCAAGCGGCAGATCAACCCTGCGCTCCAAATCGACAGCGTACTGCTCACGATGGTGGACAACCGCACGAACAATGCCAAAGCCGTGAGCAATGCGTTGCGGGCGGCGCAAAACCAGCTGCCGGTATTCGAGTCGGAGATCCCTTTTTCGGTGCGCATGGCCGAGAGCACCGCCGAGGGCAAAAGCATCTTTTCTCACGACCCGCGCGGTAAGGTCGCGGCGGCATATGAATCGCTCACGAAGGAGGTGATGCGGCATGAGCGAGAAAAAGCCAATCGATCTCGGTCTGACGAGCGTGCTTGACGAGTTGTTCATGGACGACAAGGGTCGGGCAGAAAACCGTCTGCCCAAGATCTATGACATTCCGCTCTCGGAAATCGACGATTTCCCGGAGCATCCGTTTTATGTGCGCAACGACGATGACATGGATCAGTTGGTCGCAAGTATTAAGGAGCGCGGGATCATCACCCCGGTCATGCTCCGGAAAAAGGAGGACGGACGCTATGAGATGATTTCCGGGCATCGCCGAAAGCGGGCCAGCGAGTTGGCGGGGCTGGAGACCATCAAAGCGGAGATCCGGGATCTGACACGGGATGAAGCCATTATGCTCATGGTGGACTCGAATCTGCAGCGAACGACGATCCTGCCCAGTGAAAAGGCCTACGCCTATAAAATGCGGCTGGATGCGATGAATCGACAAGGGCAACGCACTGATTTAACTTCGTCCCCACTGGGGACGAAGTTGCGCTCTGACTCTGCCATGGCAGCAGAAATCGGTGAAAGTCGTAATCAAATCCAGCGCTATGTCCGTCTTACCAACCTTAACCGCCCACTACTGCAGATGGTAGATGAAGGCAGAATTGCCCTTCGTCCCGCCGTGGAGATCTCCTATCTCCTCCCGGAGGAGCAGGCCGCGCTGGTGGATCAGATTGCGTACATGGACGCCACACCGTCTTTGGCACAGTCCATCAAGATGCGGGAGTTTTCCAGAAACGGCACGCTCACGCCGGAGGTGATTCTCTCTATCCTCAGTGAGGAAAAACCAAACCAGCGAGAGAAGATCAGCTTCCGAGCAGAGCAGATCCGGAAATACATCCCCTCTTCCGTCCCGCAGCGTGATACCGAAAAATATGTGCTCCAGGCGCTGGATTATTACCGCAATGTGTGGGAGAAAAACCGGCAGCAGGAGCGCGACGCCCGATGAATCAGAAACGAGGTGAGTCCGCCGCAGAACGCTTTAACTGAATCCTGAGAAAGAAACCGGCAGCCGTGAGGGCTGCATTTTTTATGTCAAAAAAGGAGAATAATCCATATGAAAACGAAAACCATCCATCGGTGGCTGGCGCTGATGCTGTGCATGATCACCGTACTCTCGCTGTTCATGCCCAGCGCGCTCGCCGCCGAGTCGTCCGACGATTTGGACGGTATGACCGATCTGATCCGCAGCATTCTCCCCTCCGAGGGCATCGGCGACTGGGACGATTGGGAATACGAATCGTCCAATGTCATTTCGGTCGATGAAAGTGGAAATGCCATCAGCCAGAAAATGATGCTCCGTAGCGCGAATGGCGGGGCATCCCTGATGTCTGCCCCGGAACCGAGCAAGACTGTGTATCTCGGTCGTTACGGCTGGGCACAGTATCCCGGCGGCACCTATGTGACGCAGTATTACCCGATTTGGGTTGAGCCTGATGCCAACGGAGATTACCATGAAGGTGACATGAACTACAGCCGCTTCGCCTACTGTGCCTGCCCGTCCATGCCCGGCATGAGCGCCGGCTTCCATACGGGCGACATTGAGAAGCTCTCTGCCGACGATGATGTAGCCGGCGCCACGCTCAACGTCTTTAAGGCTGTAATGATCACCTGCCCCTTTGGCCCCTGGGGCGGTGTATTCAAGCAGGATTTCTGGAACTGGGCAGAAGCATTGGAAACCGACAAGGGTGAGATTTATTCTATCGTTCATGCACTGCTCGGATATCTGTATGACCCCGGCTCTGTCGGTCAGCCCTATGAATGGTCCCAGGTCATGAAGGACAACATTCTCGGCTCCGGCGGCATGCTCGAAAAGATCATCCAGTGGGCGCGGGACAATGCCGACGTCTGCTCCCTTGTGCGTGTGTACCGCATCAAAGGCAATGGCGAGTCTCAGGATATCGTCTGGCCCGAGTACGAGCCTCTTGCCAAAGTCACGCTGAAAAAAGTCTCTTCTAACCCCAGCATGACCAACGGCAACAGCAACTACAGCCTCGCTGGTGCGGTCTATGATGTGTACAAAGACTCCAGCCTTTCCAACAGAGTTGGTACTCTGACCACTGATGCCAACGGCACCACCGGCACCATTGAGAACCTCGTGCCCGGCACTTACTACGTCAAGGAGCGCACCGCTCCGAAGGGGTTCGAGCTGAACAGCGATGTGATCTCGGTCAAGGTCGCTTCCGGTGAAACCGGCACCTTCCAGGCCTCCGACAACCCCATCTCCACCAGTGGCGGCGGCCAGCTAGTGAAGAAGTCCGCGAACCCGGAGATTACCAACGGAAACAGCGCGTACAGTCTGGAAGGCGCGGAGTACACCGTGTACACGGACCGCACCTGCCAGACCTCTGTGGGCGTTCTGAAAACCAATGCCAGCGGTACCTCTCAGGTGCTGAAGCTCGATGCGGGCACCTACTTTGTCCGTGAGACGAAAGCCCCTGCTGGCTTTGAGAAGGACTCCACCGTCTATACGATGGCTGTGAAAGCAGATGAGACCACCGTTCTGACCGTGGAGGATCAGCACATCCCAAGCTATGTCACGCTCAAGAAGACCTCCACCAATACCGAACTCTCTTCCGGCAACAGCAACTACACCCTCGCGGGCGCTGTCTACGGCGTCTACTCTGACAGCAAGTGCAATACCAAGGTCGGAGAGCTCACCACCAAGGCAGACGG
>CADCQK010000221.1 GCA_902803575.1 Oscillospiraceae bacterium | reverse complement strand
TCCTTGTCACAGAGCATTGTAGGGCGGGGACCTGTGCCCCGCCGTTCATCCAACGGCATTCACAATGCGGCGGGGCACAGGTCCCCGCCCTACAAGGAGCGTGCGCTAAACTCCAATTTGCATCATTTTTCCCTGTTCTCTGTATCTGCAACCGTTGGTTGACAAATTGATAAGGCCGGATTATGGACGTTTATTCTTCAACATCGTATTCTGTGAGCAGAGAGTCTTGACGTTCTCTCTGCCATGAAATATAGTAAGGGCAGAATCTGCTTGATATGGAGAAAGGAGCGAACACCCATGAATCGCATCTGGAGAGACATCGGGATCGTGCTTTTGATCCTTTTGGTTTTGGCCGCGGCATACATCGGCATCGGCTACGTGCGGGGAACCGTGCATTTCGGAAATGGCGGAACAGCGTCAAAAAAGCTGGTGGAGGGGAGTTATACACCGGAAAATCCCACGTCACTGGTCATCGACGCGGACGTGGCGAACGTCAACGTGACCGCAGGTGACACATGGTCGGTGGAGTACGCGCTTTATTTCGAGCCGGAGATCACGGAGGCAAACGGCGTGCTCACCATTCAGGACACGCCGAAGAAAGACAAATCGCGCTGGTTCAGCTTCGGCAAAAGCATCAGCGCCAGCCCGTACATCAATGTCACGGTGCCGGCGGAGGTCGCTTTGGATCTGGATACGGATGTGGGCGATGTGCGCATCGAGGGGCTCACCCTTGGGAGCGCAGAGCTTTCGGCGGACGTGGGGAATGTAACGCTGCGGGATGTGCAGGCGGCGAATCTCAAAGCAGAGGTGGACACCGGCGACGTGTTCTTGAACCAGGTGACCGCCTCCGACAGTCTGGACGTGGAATGCGATGTGGGTAATGTGACCCTGTCAGCGGTGAATGCCCGCTCCGTCTCCGTAACGGCTGATGTGGGCGATCTGGATGTAAACTTCACCGGGCCGCTGACGAACTACGCCCTCATGGTGGACGCCGACGTGGGCGACATCGTGGTGGACGGCAAGAAGCAGGGGAAGATGTACAACACCGCCGGCGATATCCCGGTGTTTATCAAAACCGACACCGGCGACATCAACGTGAGCTTCGGAAGCTGAAAAACAGAAAGCGCGCTGCAGACGCAGCGCGCATTTTCTTTTTTGTTTTTACATCAGCGGGGCGAACATTTTCAGCAGAATCCCGCTCAGGCGCATAAAGAAGCTGACGCCCCAGTTTTCGGACTTGATCTCCATGCTCTCTTCTCTGGTGTGGAGAAAGTCCCGTTCGATGTCCGCGACGGCGGGGCAGCCGCTTAAATATGCGGCGCACTCGAAGTGAAGATAGAGACTTCGGTAATCCAGATTGATGGTGCCCACCACGGCCTTTTTGTCATCGCTGACGAAGACCTTGGCGTGGAGGAAGCCGGGGGTGTACTCGAAGATCTTCACCCCTGCGTCCAGCAGCGTCCGGTAGTGCCCCTTTGCCAGTGCAAAGGCGTATTTTTTGTCGGGGATGTGGGGGAGGATCAGCTCCACGTCCACGCCCCGCTTGGCCGCCGTGGTCAGGGCAGTGATCATCTCGTGGTCGAGGATCAGATAGGGCGTCATGATGTGCACATACCGATCTGCCCGGTTCAGAATGTCCAGATACACGGTTTCGCCCACCAGCTCGTTGTCCAGCGGGCTGTCGAAATAGGGCAGCACGTAGCCCGGGGCCGTGTGGCTGTGCTCATAGGCCAGGAATCTCGCATAATCGTCGGGCTTCGCCTCGTCCAGATTCCACATCTGCAGGAACATCAGGGTAAAACTCCGCACCGCAGGCCCCTCAAAGCTGATGGAGGCGTCCTTCCAGTGGCCGAAGCGCGGCTTGAGGTTGATATATTCGTCCGCCAGATTCACACCGCCGGTGAAGGCAATGCGCCCGTCGATGACCGCGATCTTTCGGTGGTCGCGGTTGTTGTAGAAGGTGGAGACGAAGGGCCGCAGGGGAGAGAACACCTTGCAGCGGATGCCCAGCGCCTCCATCTGCTTCGGATAGCGGTAGGGGACCCTGGAAAAGGCGCACATGCCGTCGTACATCACGCGCACCTCCACCCCCTGGCGCACCTTCTGCTCCAGCACCTTCAGGATCCGGCCCCACATCTGACCGTCGTCGATGATGAAGTATTCCAGAAAGATGAAGTGCTTCGCGCTGAGAATGGCCTTCAGCAGCGCGGCAAATTTCTCCTCGCCGCCGGGGTAATACTCGGCGGTGGTGTTGTCGTAAACCGGGCAGCTGACAGCGCGCTGGGTATAGGCGGCGAGACCCCGAAGGGCGGGATCCTCGTATTTCAGCCGCTCCATGACCGCGCTCTGGTCGGGGAAGAGGGGCGCGGTCTCCCGGATCGTCTCGGTGAGACGCCGGTTCACCACTCTATGGCCCACGTCCATCCGTACGATCAGGTACAGGGAGATCCCCAGCGCCGGCACCACCAGAATCAGGATGATCCAGGTGATCTTCTGGTCGGGGTTGCCGGCCTCATTCATCAGATAGAGGATAATCACCACCGCCAGAATGCGGCTGAAAATGAGAAAGGTATAGGAGTATTCCCCCAGATAGTGGGCCGCCAGGAACACCAGCACGAATTCCACCAGCAAAAAGAGCGCAATGAAGAACGCACGGCTGAAAAGCACGCGGAAGATCCCGCGCTGGCCGCGCTGCAGCAGATGGATTTCGTTGTCGTCTTCGGCCCAGATCAGGTCGCGGCGATCAAAGCGTTTGTGTTCCATGAGGGCTCCTTAAATGGGGGTGGACGGCGGGCGCAAGGGACCCGCCCTACGGTTATACGATTCTGAGAAACAGCTTATCCAGCTCTTTTCGGGTCATGGTCACCGCCACGGGGCGGCCGTGGGGGCAGTATTTGACTTCTCCGGAGAGCACCGCGTCTGCCAGCTTCAAAAGCTCCTTGGGCTCCGTCTGCCAGCCGGCCTTGATGGCTGCCTTGCAGGAGACGGTTTTCAAAATCTCGTCTCTTGCGGCTCTGGGATCCAGGGTGCCGCCGTGGCGGAGGTCGGCGCAGATCTCTTCCAGTGCGGCTCTGGCGTCTTGCTCCCGGATCAGCTCCGGTACCGCCCGGATCAGGAAGCTGTCCCCGCTGAGCTCCGAGAGCTCGAAGCCCATCTCCTCCAGCAGCGGCATCTGGGCGCGAAGCACCTCGGCGTCGGTGTCGTCGGGGTCGAAGGGGATCGGCGCAAGGAGCGTCTGGCTCATCAGCGGCTCGTCTTGGGCGCTGAGCCGGTCGAAGTTGATCCGCTCGTGGGCGGCGTGCTTGTCAATGAGGATCAGGGTCTCGCCCTTTTCCACCAGAATGTAGGTGTGCATGGCCTCGCCGATGAATCTGGCGGGGGCCTCCGGCTGCTGATCCACCGCATGCTCCGGGAACTGCTCCATGGCGGTCTGCACCGGCTTCGGCTCCGGTCTCAGATCGGGCTTCGGTTCGGGTTTGACCTCCGGCTTCGGCATGACGGGGTGCTGGATGGGCGGGGCAGGGATATAGCTTGGCCGCGGTTGGGCGGCGGGGGAGCGCAGAGACGCATCCACGCCGGGCGTCCGGGTCTCGTAGGTCCTCGCAGGGGCGTAATTGCCGCCGCTCTGTTTCGAGCGAAACTCCGCGCTGGTCATGGTCTGGTAGAAATCCGCCCGCGGCTCTGCCTTCTTCTGGGTGGCGGGAGACACCTGCACTTCTGCGGTGCGGCTCTCGGAATCCAGAGCGGCCCGGGCGGCGTAATAGACCGCGTCGAAGACCTCCCGCTCCCGGGTGAATTTCACCTCTGTCTTGGCCGGGTGCACATTCACATCCACGGCGGCGTTGGAGAGGGTGAGATACAGCACACAGGCGGGGAACTTCCCCACCAGCAGGGTATGCCGGTAGGCCTGCTCCAATGCGGCCTGCAGGGCCTGGGAGCGGATCACGCGGCCGTTGCAGAAGAAAAACTGCCTGGTGCGGTTGCCCTTTCCGGCGGCGGGGGAGCTGACGAAGCCCTCCACCTTCACGCCCTCGTTTTCTCCGGAGCAGAAGAGCATATTTTTCGCCTCGTCTCTGCCCAGAAGACTGTAAACGCAGGACTCCATCCGGTTGTCCCCGGGGGAGAAAAACTGCTCCTCGCCGTCCCGGATGCAGCGCACCGACACGTCGGGCCGACCCAGGGCGCATCGAAATGCCGCCATGACGCAGGCGCTGCCCTCGGCGCGGTCAGACTTCATGAATTTCAGTCTCGCGGGGGTGTTGTAGAACAGATCCTTCACGATGATCGTGGTGCCCTCGGCGCAGCCGGTCTCATACATGGTCTCGATCTCCCCGGCGGCCAGGGTCATGCGGGTGCCGCTGGTGGATTCCCGGCGTCTGGTGGTGAGCTCGATGTGGCTCACGGCGCTGATGGCGGCCAGCGCCTCACCCCGGAAGCCCAGGGTGCCGATGGCCTCCAGATCTCTGGCGGTGCGCAGCTTGCTGGTGGCGTGGCGCAGAAAGGCAATGCCCGCGTCCTCCGGGGACATGCCGCAGCCGTCGTCGGTCACCCGAAGATAGGTCATCCCGCCGCCGCGCAGTTCCACCGTGACGCTTTTGGCCCCGGCGTCGAAGGCGTTTTCCACCAGCTCCTTCACCACGCTGGCGGGCCGCTCCACCACCTCGCCCGCGGCGATCAGATCCGCCACATGGGGGGAGAGAATTTGAATTTCAGGCATAACGGATTCCTCCGGTTTCTCACTTGTTTTTCCCATTATAATAGATTTTCATTGAAAATTCTACTGCAAAATGTTAAACTGATATGTAATACTTTTTTCACCGAGGACAGTTTTATTATGAGCTACAAACGAACGGAAATCACGGCGGATCAGGTCTCTGAGCAGCTGAACATCTGCGACCGGATGCGCGCGTTTTACGCCTCCAGAAACCGGCAGCCCCTCGCCATGGTGGACACCTTCGGCTGCCAGCAGAACGAGGCCGACAGCGAGAAGCTGCGGGGCTACTTAAACGCCATGGGCTTCGGCTTCACCATGGATCCCGAGGAGGCCGACGTGGTGATCTTCAACACCTGCGCCGTCAGAGAGCACGCGGAGCAGCGGGTGCTGGGGAATGTGGGCGCATTGAACCACACCAAGGAGCGCAACCCCGACCAGATCATCGCGGTCTGCGGCTGCATGGTGCAGCAGCCCCACATGGCGGAAAAGCTGAAAAAATCCTACCGGATCGTGGATCTGGTCTTCGGCCCCCACGAGCTCTGGCGCTTCCCGGAGCTGTTCGAGACCGTGGCCACACAGCGCCACCGGGTCTTTGAGATCACACCCAAGGACGGCAGCGTGGCCGAGGGCATCCCCCTTCGCAGAGACGGCAGCGTGAAGGCCTGGCTCAGCATCATGTACGGCTGCAACAACTTCTGCACCTACTGCATCGTCCCCTACGTCCGCGGCAGAGAGCGCAGCCGCAAGCCTGCGGATATTCTCAGAGAGGCCAGACAGCTGGTGGAAGCCGGCTACAAGGACATCACCGTGCTGGGTCAGAACGTGAACAGCTACGGCAAGGATCTGGAGGAGGACGTGGACTTCGCGGATCTCCTGAAAATGATCAACGACATCCCCGGGGATTTCGTCCTCCGCTTCATGACCAGCCACCCCAAGGACGCCACCGAAAAGCTTTTCCAAACCATGGCGGAATGCGAAAAATGCGCCCACCATCTGCATCTGCCGGTGCAGGCCGGCTCGAACCGGGTTTTGAAGGCCATGAACCGCAGCTATACCAGAGAGAAATACCTCGACGAGGTGCGCCTCGCTAGAACATACATGCCCGATCTGGTGCTCACCACGGACATCATCGTGGGCTTCCCCGGCGAGACCGAGGAGGAATTTCAGGAGACCCTGAGTCTGGTGAACGAGGTGCGCTATGACGCCATGTTCACCTTCATCTACTCCAAGCGTGTGGGCACCCCGGCGGCGAAGATGGCCGATCCCTTCACCCGAGAGGAAAAGCAGGTGCACTTCGACGCCCTGCTGGAGGCCGCCAACACCATCTCCGCCGAGAAGCACAAGGCCTATGAGGGCACGGTGCAGCGGGTGCTGATCGACGGCGCCGACGGCAGGGGGGAGTGGAATCTCACCGCCCGCACCAAAGGCGGCCGCCTGGTGCACATGAAGGGCGACGAAAGCCTCGTCGGCACCTTCGCGGAGGTCAAGATCACCGACAGCAACACCTGGGCCCTGTACGGGGAACTGGTATAAATCATTCACCCCATGTACATGGCTCCCCCTCCGGGGGAGCTGGCACGGCGCGAAGCGACGTGACTGAGAGGGGGAACAGGTGAGATGCCCATGGCAGTGAAAAAAGACAACGACCTTGACCAAAGACGCGACCGATATATGCAGGAGCAGGGTTTAGCTGTCCTGAGATTCAGCAACCGGGAAATCAATGAAGAGTTTTCATCGGTCTGTGATGCGATTGATCTGGCAGTACACGAACGGCTGCCGAAAGAGGACTGAGAAGGCCCTCTCAGACGCTCGCAGGCTCGCGCCAGCTCTCCCGGAGGGAGAGCCGAGTGAGTGCGGAAGAATTTTATAGAAAGAGGAATCAACATGGCCGAATTGACGCCCATGAAGCGGCAGTATCAGGAGATCAAGGAGCAGCAGCCGGATTGTTTGCTGTTTTTCCGGCTGGGCGATTTTTATGAGATGTTCGACGACGACGCCAGAACCGCGGCGAAGGAGCTGGATCTGACCCTGACCACCCGAGACCGCAACGTGGAGAATCCCGACGAGCGGACGCCCATGTGCGGCGTGCCCTACCACGCGGCGGAGGCGTACATCGGCAGACTCATCGCCAAGGGCTACAAGGTGGCCATCTGCGAGCAGCTGGAGGATCCGGCGCTGGCAAAGGGTCTGGTAAAGCGGGACGTGATCCGGGTCATCACCCCCGGCACCGTCACCGAGACCTCCATGCTGGAGGAGGGCCGCTCCAACTATCTCGCCAGCGTCTATCTCGCGGGAGACCGCGGTGCTGTGGCCTTCTGCGACATTTCCACCGGCGAGTTCTGCGCGGCGGATTTCCCGAACGACGCCGTCACGCATATCCTGAACGAACTGGGCAGATTTTCTCCCAGAGAGGCGGTTTTAAGCATGGGAGCCGCCGAGACCCAGGAGATCCGGCTGTTTCTGCAGAAAAACCTAAACTGCATGCTGGAGGCGGGGGAGCAGCGCTTCGAGGCCATGGAGGCCGCAGCCAGGCTCTGTGAGCAGTTTGACGCCTCCGACATCGACGCCCTCGGCATGGGGGAGGCCCCCGGCGCGGTCTGCGCGGCCGGTGCCCTTTTGGGCTACCTGCAGGAGACCCAGAAATGTGATCTCGGCCACCTGCGGCAGCCGGAGCTCTACGGCGACGAGCGCTACATGGAGCTGGACTACACCACCCGGCGAAATCTGGAGCTGACGGAAAGCCTCCGCTCGGGGGAGAAAAAAGGCACCCTCCTCTGGGTGCTGGATAAGACCAAGACCCCCATGGGCGGCAGACTTCTGCGCGCTTGGGTGGAGCGGCCGCTTCTGAGCCCGGTGCAGATCAAGCGGCGCCTTTCCGCGGTGCAGGAGCTGGTGAACGACAACCTGCGCCGTCCGGAGCTGGTTCTGGCCCTTCGAAACATCGGAGACATGCAGCGGCTGATCGCAAAAATGGTCTACGGCAGCGCCAACGGCCGCGATATGGTACAGCTGGCCGCCTGCTGCCGGGAGCTGCCGAACCTCACCCGGCTGCTGGAGGGCACCCAGAGCGCCCTTTTGAAGCAGACTGCCGCCATGGATGTACTCTCGGATCTGGAGCAGCGCATCTCCGCCGCCATCTGCGACGAGCCGCCCTTCACCATCCGGGAGGGCAACATCCTCCGCAGCGGCTATGACCCCGAGGTGGATCGCCTGAGAGAGATTCGGGATAACGGCGCCGGCATGGTGGCCGATCTGGAGCAGCGGGAGCGGGAGCGCACCGGCATCAAGAAGCTGAAGCTGGGTTTCAACAAAGTTTTCGGCTATTACATCGATGTTCCCAACAGCGCCGGCAACGTGGAGCTGCCCCAGGAATACATCCGCAAGCAGACCCTGGTCTCCAGCGAGCGCTACTTCACCCCGGAGCTGAAAGAACTGGAAAACACCCTCCTGACCGCCAGAGAGCGGATCGCGGATCTGGAGTATCGGCGGTTCCAGGAACTGCGGGAGCTGGTGGCCGGGGAGGTCGCCAGAGTCCAGGCCACGGCGGACGCGGTGGCGCAGCTGGACGTGCTCTGTGCCCTGGCGGAGGTGGCGGTGAAGAACCACTACGTCTGCCCGGAGGTGGATTTGAGCCGCTCTTTGGACATCCGGGAAGGCCGGCACCCCGTGGTGGAGCAGGCCCAGCAGGATGTGCTGTTTGTGCCCAACGATACCTTCCTGAACGACACCACCGACCGGGTGGCCATCGTCACCGGCCCCAACATGGCGGGCAAGAGTACCTATATGCGGCAGACGGCGCTGATCGTTCTCATGGCGCAGATCGGCTCCTTCGTCCCGGCGAAAAGCGCCACCATCGGCGTGGTGGACCGGGTGTTTACAAGAATCGGCGCCTCCGACGATCTGGCCGCCGGACAGAGCACCTTCATGGTGGAGATGAGCGAGACCGCCGCCATTTTGCAGCACGCAACGTCCAAGAGCCTGCTGATCCTCGACGAGATCGGCCGCGGCACCTCCACCTACGACGGCATGGCCATCGCCAGAGCGGTGCTGGAATACTGCGCCGACAGGCGAAAGCTGGGCGCCAAGACCATGTTCGCCACCCACTACCACGAGCTCACCGCCCTGGAACAGGAGCTGGAGGGTGTGCGGAACTACAACATCACCGCAAAAAAACAGGGCGGCAAGCTGCTGTTTTTACGAAAGATCGTCCGCGGCGCAGCGGATGACAGCTACGGCATCGAGGTGGCGAAACTGGCCGGCCTGCCGGAGAGCGTCATCAACAAGGCCAAGGGTTATCTGAAGGATCTGGAGGCCGGCAAGGTCGAAGTCCCGGTGCCGGCGCTGCAGGCGGACGACCAGATCTCCCTCACAGACGTGGGCGGCAGCGAGATCGCCGAAGAGCTGCTCCGGATCGATCTGGACACCGTGACCCCCATCGAGGCCATGAATCTGCTGTATCAGCTGCAGAAAAAAGCGAAAGGCTGAGGCTATGAACAAGGAACCCTGGAATGACATGATGACCCGCGGAGAGCGGGTGCTGGGCTGGATCTACCTGCCCATCCACGTGATCCTGCTGCCGCTGCTGCTGGGTGTGCTGCTCTACGCCATCCTCGGGAGAGAGCCGGACTCCATGAAGATGAATCTGCTCTATTTCGGCATCGGCTTTGCAGCGATGGTGCTGGGCATGTGGAAGTTTCTGAAGCTGAGCTACCGGCGGATGACAGAAAACTTTCGGGGGGTTCTCCTGGCGCTGGTATTGGCCTATGTGATCACCATGGTGCTGTCGCTGATCTACGGAGCCGTCACGAAGCTGCTCGGCACTCCGCCAAGCCCCAATCAGGACATGGTGGAGGATATCGCCGTCGGGAACATGAACCAGATGTTCGCCATGGCGGTGCTGATGGTGCCCATCGTGGAGGAGTGCCTCTTCCGCGGGGTGATCTTCGGCTCGATTCGAGGGAAAAACCGGATCCTCGCCTATGTGATCTCGGTGCTGGCCTTCAGTCTCTACCACGTCTGGCAGTACGCCGTGGCCTACCAGGACTGGACCATGCTGCTGGGAATGCTGCAATACTTCCCGATCTCCATCGCACTGACCTATGCCTATGACCGCAGCGGCACCATCTGGGCGCCGATCTTTCTGCACATGCTCAACAATGCCCTGTCTTTGAGTCTGACAAGGGGTTGACAAATGCACAGAAAAAGAGTAAATTGAAGACTGCAAATGGGAGCTGGGTTTTCCCGGCTGAGAACGGCGTAATGGAACGCTGATACCATCGAACCTGATCCGGGTAATGCCGGCGTAGGAAAGATATCGTATTTCTTTGCAGGTTCCTTTGCGGGACCTGCAATTTTTTTGGAGGTAAAAAGATGAAAAATCAAAAGCTGAGAGCGCTTGTGGAGGGCGCTGTGTTTATCGCGGTGGCCCAGATCCTGAGCATGATTAAGCTCTGGGAGATGCCCTGGGGCGGCTCCGTCGTGCTCGCCATGGTCCCGCTGATCCTGTATTCCGTGCGTTGGGGTCTGGGCAGCGGTTTGGCCGCCTGCTTTGTATTCGGCGTGCTGCAGTTCCTGTTCGACGGCGGCTTTGCCATCGGCTGGCAGAGTATCCTGGGCGACTATCTGATCGCGTTCACGGCGCTGGGCTTTGCGGGCCTGTTCCGCGGGCAGCGTTACGGCATCTTCACCGGTGCGGTGGTGGGCGGTCTGGCCCGCTTCCTGGTGCATTATGTGGTGGGCGCCACCGTCTGGGCGGAGTACATGCCCGACACCTTCTTCGGCATGACCATGCACTCCCCCTGGTTCTATTCCCTGCTCTACAACCTGGCCTACATGCTGCCGAACATCCTGATCACGGTGCTGGTGTTCGCGCTGCTGTATAAGCCCCTCGGAAAGTATTTCCGCGGCGAAGACATCGTAAAAGCGTAAACAAACCGACAAAAAACTCCCCTGCTGTTCGTTGGATACAGCAGGGGAGCTTTCTATGGAATGGAGGTATTGCTTACACGTTCTGGCTGGAGGTTTTCAGCACCACGTCGTGGGCGCCGCCCTCCACAATGGAGACGCTGGAGACCAGGGTGAGCTTGGCCTTCTGCTGCAGCTCGGGAATGGTCACCGCGCCGCAGTTGCACATCGTGCTGCGGACCTTCGCGAGGGTCATCTGGACGTTGTCGCTCAGGGGACCGGCGTAGGGGACGTAGGAGTCCACGCCTTCCTCGAAGCTCAGCTTCTTGGAGCCGCCGAGATCATACCGCTGCCAGTTGCGGGCGCGGTTGGAGCCCTCGCCCCAGTACTCTTTCATCAGGGTGCCGTTCACGTTGACCTTCTGGCTGGGGCTCTCGTCGAAGCGGGCGAAGTAGCGGCCCAGCATGACGAAGTCGGCGCCCATGGCCAGGGCCAGGGTGATGTGGTGGTCGTGGACGATGCCGCCGTCGGAGCAGACGGGGACGTAGACGCCGGTCTCGGCGAAGTACTCGTCTCTCGCCTTGCACACGTCGATCAGGGCGGTGGCCTGACCGCGGCCGATGCCCTTGGTCTCGCGGGTGATGCAGATAGAGCCGCCGCCGATGCCGATCTTCACGAAGTCGGCGCCTGCGTCCGCCAGGAAGCGGAAGCCTTCGCC
>CADCQK010000220.1 GCA_902803575.1 Oscillospiraceae bacterium | reverse complement strand
GGGATGCGCTTCCTTCAGCAGCGCGGCGAGACCGGTCACGAAGGGCGCGGAGAAGCTCGTACCGCTGGAGCTGTATACGGAGCCGCGCGCGCCGATGCTGTAGACCTCATCGCCCGGCGCCGTGACAAAAATACTGCTGTTCTGGTGCGAGAACTGGCTGCGCTCCAGACCCTTGTTGATGCTGCCGACGCCGATGGTCTCCGGGAGCGCGCCGGGGTAGTGCAGCTGGGTGTTGCCGTCGTTACCCGTCGAGCAGACGATGATGACGCCCTTGCTCACGGCATACTGGACGGCCTCGCGCATGCCCGTGGAGAGCTTGATGGCACCGGAGCTGTAGTTGATCACGTCACAGTGGAATTCGTCCACCGCGGCGTAGATCGCCTTCGCGCCCACACCGTCGGCCATGGAGCCGTCGTTCGAGGTTTTGATCGGGATGATCGTCACCTCGGGAGCGATGCCGGCAATGCCGACGCCGTTGTCCTTCGCCGCGCCGATGATGCCGGCGATGAAGGTGCCGTGGCCGTTGGAATCCTCGGTGGAGCCGCCGTCGACCATGTTCTTTCCGGCCAGCAGACGATTGGCGTCAAATTCGCCCGTGTTCGTGTAGATGCCGCCGTCGATGACCGCGACGCGCACGCCGCTGCCGGTCAGACCGCTCTGCCAAGCGGCCTCCATGCCGACCATCTTCATGCCCCACTGCCGGGAGGAGTAGGGATCGTTGGTCATGCCGGCAGCCAGCACCTGGGCGCGATCCGGGTCGGGAGCGTCAACCGCTGTAAACTGATAATCAATGGGCAGCGCCTCTGCGTTTTCCGCCAGTACGGAAACGCCGAACAGCGGCACCAGCAGGCACAGGACCATCAACAGGGTGAGCCCCTTGCGGAAGGTGTCTTTCATATTCATACTCCTTGTCGATTATTGATAACTCAAAGCGAGAAGTTCAGATTCCAGCCCTTGAAGAGGCTGCGGATAATATTCTGGAAGATCTCGCGCAGCCAGTTGAAGCTGAAGAAGTCGCTCCAGGAGCTGCCCGGATTCTCCGGCGCGGACATGTCCGGCGCATCGTCGCCGAAGTAATCGGCGGCAGCGCGGATGGCGTCGGGGGCCTGGATAAGACCCCAGCCGTAGTAGATATCACGGCCCTTGGTGCTGAGATCCCTGCAGGAAACCTTCAGGATTTCCATGAAGTCGTTTGCGGTCATCTGCGGCCAGGCTTCCTTCAGCAGTGCCGCAACGCCGGCAACCACCGGCGCGGCAAAGCTGGTGCCGCTGCTGAGGGTGACGGTGCCGGGCAGTCTGCCGAGGCTGTAAACGCCGACGCCGGGGGCGGCGACGAACACGTGGTCATTCCGGTTGGAAGTGGCACTGATGACCAGATCCTTGTCCACGGAGGAGACGGAAATGACGCCGTCATAGGAGGCAGGATACAGCAGCTGCTTATCCCCGGAGTTGCCGGCAGCCGCGATGACAATAACGCCCTCGTCCAGCGCGTGCTGAATGGCAGCCTGCACCTCCGGCACGATCTCCGGATCGCCGGCGCTGATGTTGAGGATGTCGCAGTGGTATTCGTCCACCGCGGCGTAAATGCCGGCGGCCAGGGCGGCAAAGTCCGTTTCTTCGGTGGCATAGCTCTTGATCGGCGCGATGGTGACGCCGGGCGCAATGCCGGCAATGCCCACGTGGTTGTCCTTCGTCGCGCCGATGATGCCGGCGGTGAAGGTGCCGTGGCCGATGGTGTCGTCCACGCCGGTGCCGCCGACGCAGTTTTTACCAGGCAGGATGCGGTCCTTGTCGATGTCCATGGTGGTGTCGGAAAGGCCGGAGTCCACAATTGCGACGACCACGCCCTTGCCGGTGAGACCGGAGCGCCAGGCCTCCTCCATCCCGATGGTCTTCAGATTCCACTGCAGCGCGGAAAAGGGGTCGTTGGAGATGCCCTTCAGGCTGCTGGAGATGCTGCTCTCCTTGACTTCGGTGAACTGATAATCGCTGGGCGTATCAGCCGCGAATACCGAAAGGCCGAACAGCGGGATGAGCAGACACAGGACCATCAGCAGGGTAAGACTCTTGCGGAAAATGCTCTTCATTTGTTTCCTCCTTGCAAATGGATGCGTTCAGTGTCGGTTCAGAAGGTCAGGTTGGGCGTCCAGTTTTTGAAGATACTGCGGATGATGCTCTGGAACAGATTGCGGATCCAGCTGAGATCGAAGATGTTCCAGCCGGTGCCGGGATTGTCGGGCTCGTCGGGTTCGGTGGGGGCGCTGGTGTCGTTGAGCTCATAGCCCCACTTCTCAGCGGCGTATTTGAGCGCGGCGGGAACCTGGATGAGGCCGTTGCCGGCGGCAGTGTCATAGCCCGGCTCGCCGAGATCCTTGCTGGTCGCAGCCAGGATCTCCTGGAACTCCGCGGAGGTCATGGAGGGGTTCATCTGTCTGAGCAGCGCGGCAAGACCGGCCACATAGGGAGCGGAGAAGCTGGTGCCGTCCATCGTGCTGACCACGCCGGGCAGGAGGCTGAGGCTGGCAACCTTCTCGCCGGGGGCCACAACGAACACGCTGTCGTTCTTGTTGGAAAACTCGCAGACGTTCAGATTCTGATCCACGCCGCCGACGCCGATGACGCTGGGATATGCTGCGGGATAGTTGAACCGGGCGTCGCCCTCGTTGCCGACGGAAGCCACCACGATCACACCAGCAGCTTCAGCGGCCTCGATGGCGGACTTGAGCGCCTCGTCGCTGTAGGTCGTGCCCATGCTCATGTTAATGACCTGACATCCGGCATCCACGCAGTCATAGACCGCCTGGGACATGTCGCTCAGGGCCTTGACGATGTAGAAATCGCACTCGGGCGCAACACCGGCGATGCCGACGCGGTTGTCCTTCTCAGCGCCGATGATGCCGGCCACAAAGGTGCCGTGACCCTCAATGTCGGTGGCGGAGTCGCCGA
Organism: Oscillospiraceae bacterium; assembly: GCA_902803575.1. Classification (GTDB taxonomy): domain Bacteria; phylum Bacillota; class Clostridia; order Oscillospirales; family Oscillospiraceae; genus CAG-103. The sequence continues at coordinate 2,291 of CADCQK010000220.1, read as the reverse complement.
TGGAGCCGGTGTAGTTGGGGCCGGCCTCAACGCGGCTTCTGGAAATGTCACCCGTTAAGGTGGAAAGGCCGCAGTCGATGATGCCGACCTTGACGCCCTTGCCGGTGGGTCCCATGGCCCAGGCCTCGTCCATGCCCACGGCCTTCATGCCCCATTGCTTGGTGGAGCCGGGGTCGTTGGTCATCTTGTCCACTGCCAGGGCAGAGAGGCCGAGCATCGGCACGACCATGCACAGAACCAGCAGCATGGCAAGAATTTTTTCCTCAGTTTCATATTCTTCCTCCTTAATGCATTATTAGAAAAATGAATACTTTCGGCTGTTGATATTATAACATAGTTTTGTCCCTGTGTATAGCAAAGATCGTTCCTGCGGCAGGGTCAGAGCTGTAAAATTTTAGCGCTTGAATTTGTGAAAACAGCCGAACCATCAGCTTTCCGTTCCGATGGTATAGAGATTCAGGAAGGTCTGTGCGCACTCGGCGCGGCTAAGGGTGGCCTGGGGGCGGAAGGTGCCGGCGTCGTCGCCGTTCATAACGCCGGCGATCTTGCAGATCAGCACGTTCACGGCGGCCCAGGAGCTGACGGAGGAGGCGTCCCGGAACTCATCCTTGAGCATGGAGGCGGCGGTTTTGGCGTCCAGCATCTGGATCATCCGCTCGGAAGCGCTGTCCAGCTTTGCCTGGCTCAGCAGGAAGCGGACGATCATGGAGGCCATCTGCTCGCGGGTGATGGCCTTGTTCGGGGAGAAGACATTCGCGCTGCCGTCGCCGTTGGTCACGCCATTCTTTGCGGCCCAGACCGCCGCGTCACGATACCAGCAGCCGGCGTCGTTGGGCACGTCGCGGAAGGGGTTGCTCTGGCCGCTCACACTGGGCTTGTCGGCCAAACGGTAAAGCACCGTGATGACCATGGCGCGGGTGACGGTGCCGTTGGGATTGAACCGATTGTCGCCGACGCCGTTCATCAGGCCGCTGGCCTTGACAAAATCCACGGCCTTGGCGTACCACGCGTCGCGGGAGACATCGGAAAAGCCGTTTGCAGGAAAGCTCGCCCCAAGGGCGGGGGCGCCGAGGGCGAAGACCAGGCACAGCGCCAGCAGCAGGGAAACCAGTTTTTTCATGTTGAAACCTCCAAATGTAAAATAGAATACGTTTATTTGTTTTGACGATTCGATTATACCATAGTTCCCGGAATCTGCAAGAACAAAGACCTTCCGGATTGACGAAATCTGCCCATTTGCAGTATACTGGAAACAACAACCCGAAAGGAGCGATTGTCATGAAAAGAATCCTGAGTCTGATGCTTGTACTGGTCATGATCCTCGCGCTGGGCGCCTGCGGAAAGAAAGCCGCGGAGCCTGCCGGGTCTGAGGCTGGCGATTTGGTCACAATCATGGTCAATATTAAGGGCGTGGACGGAAATATCGCCATCTCCGATGACGGCACAGATCCGAAAATCGATCCCGAGTACCCCGCGCAGTCCGCGTTTATGAACGTGGAAAAGGGCACGGTGGTCAAAATCCTCGCGGAGCCGGAGGAAGGATATCACTTCTTCAAGTGGACCGTGGACGGTAAAGCGTATTCCGCCGAGCCGCTGATCACTGTCACCGCGGAGGAGGACACGGAGTTTATCGCGGAGTTCCTGCCTGAGGGCAAGGACGGAAAGCCCGTGGATCTCGATACGGTCAAGACCCTGGGCGACCTGCTTGGGCTGCCTGAGGTTGGAACCAGTCTGACCGGCACGACCTACGTATATGCGTTTGAACAGGACGACAATACCTACCGCGCGATCTGTGATGTCCCTGAGGAAACCGCGCAGGCCATCTTTGATCTCGACTTCGACGATCCCGATTATGACAAGAAGCTCAGCGAGCTGATTGCGCCGCTTTCCGTCAAGGTCATCGAGAATCTCACCGAGAATATCCCCTCCCAGCAGGAAGCCGATCAGTACATCGGCAAAACCGGTCAGGAGCTGATCGACGACGGCTGGACGGTGTACTTCTACAACCTGGATGAGATGCAGTTCGGTATGAACCATGGCGCCTATTCCTACGACATCACCTTCGAGGGGACCGTCAAGGATCCCGACAGCTTCAACGAGGATACGGATATGGGCGGCCTGACCGTAAAGACCATCACCTGCAGCGGCGTCGGCGACGCCACCTATGTGGAGATGCCGGAGGAATGAGAATGAAATAATACGTCTCCGTTCTTTTGGCCGTCCTGATGCTGCTGACGCTTGCCGCCTGCGCAGGAGAAAAAACGCCCGCCGGCAGCGCTGAGCCGGAGGGC
>CADCQK010000219.1 GCA_902803575.1 Oscillospiraceae bacterium | reverse complement strand
GGCGTTGCCCTTGATGCGGCCGGTGGAATCCACGTGGGGGCCGGCGCAGAGATCCACGAAGTCGCCCTGCTTGTAGAAGCTGATGGGGGCGTCCTCGGGCAGATCGTTGATGAGCTCTACCTTGTAGGGCTCGTCCCGCTCTTCCATGAACTTGATGGCCTCTTCTCTGGGCAGCTCGAAGCGCTCCAGCTTCAGCTTCTCCTTGCAGATCTTGCGCATCTCGGCCTCCAGCTCCTCCAGCACCTCGGGGGTGAAGGGTTCGGGAGAATCGAAATCGTAGTAGAAGCCGTCCTCGATGGCGGGGCCGATGGCCAGCTTGACCTCCGGGTGCAGGCGCTTCATGGCCTGGGCCAGGATGTGGCTGGTGGTGTGGCGGTAGGTGTCGCGGTATTCTTTGTTCTCGAACGTAAACTGATTGTCCATGGTTTTGCCTCCTTAACAGAAAACACCCCTGTACCTAAATCAATAGGTACAGGGGTGCAGAAATTACACGGTTCCACCCTGTTTTTCACTCAGGTGCGCGATAACGGGCGCGACGCGGGACGCCATTTCCGACGTCCGGCTCCGGAGTGGTAGCATTGCGGTCATCCCGGAAGCTCTTCCAGCCGATGGAGCTTCTCTCTGAACCGACGATCCGCAGGCCGTCTCCTTCCTAGCCTATGGAGGGATGATAGCACCAAAATGCTGAAATGTCAAGGGGCGAGGAATGCCCGCAGCTGTGAAAGTACACGTGCGAACGTCAGACGCAGCCCGATCTGCGGCACAGCCCAGAGAATCACGCCGAACAGCGCCATCGGAAGGAGCAGCAACAGGCTCTCACGGTTCTGAATTGAGAGCACAACCGCCAGCACTGCAAAGGCCGCCAGCACGCAGAACAGAATCACAGTCATGAGTTTGACGGATTTGCGCAGCTCCCCGGTGACAGCAACAGCACAGCAGGTCTCCTTTGCCCGGAGCTGGGCGCACAGCAGCGGAACGAAGGCGTTTGTCCAAAGGGTTCCGTCGTGGATCGGACGGAAGGAAAGAGCGTCCGGGCCGACCAGCTCGACGACGTAGGAATAGCCCGGTAGATTGATCCGTGCCCGCAGCAGCGCGTCCTTCGCGTCCGCTTTCGACTGCCTACTGGGAATTGTTTCGTTAACCTGTGGAAAAAGACGCATCTACCTCGCCTCCTTAATGAAATATAATTCTAGCATCTTAAGAAGATGATTGCAAGCGTTTTACATAATATATATTATGTAGCTAATTCTGATCCAAAACAAGCGGGCAATTCAGTTGGAGATCCTTTGACTCCGCTCAGGATGACATTCTCTTTCAAATTTTAGTTTATCGGGGAGTTAGGTCGCGCTTTGAAAGGCTTCCCCTTGAGGGGAAGCTGTCGAGCGAAGCGAGACTGATGAGTTGGCCAGGTTTCGGCAGTAGCGCAAGATTTCCACCTCATCCGTCACGGCTAGTTCCCGCCGTGCCACCTTCCCCTCAAGGGGAAGGCTTCGCTCTCATCATCTGCCCTACAAACTCCAATTTGCTGTGCAGCGGGGTTCCATTCTGTAGGGGACGGCGTCCTCGACGTCCCGGCGGTAGCAGTTAAATACTGCAGAGGTTTGGGCGAATTGGAATTCATACGAATTTGCCTGAAATCAATCGATCTCACCGCTGCCTCCTGCGCGGGCTGTCGGGGACGCCAGTCCCTACTTCCGTTATATTAACATAAAATATATTATGTAAATAGCATCCACCATCTCCCCCAATCCACGCAATAATCCCCGCCCGGGTGACCGGGCGGGGGTTGGCTAAGTTTACATAAAACAGATCCGAATGCTCTGCTCACGATCAGATGTGCGTGCTCCGCTGCATACCCAATGCGGGGAACCCCTCGCGATCAGATGTGGATGATCGTCTCGGTGAGCTCGGTCTGGCTGACGTTGGGGTTCTGGTAGCGCGCGCGGTTCTTGGTGAGCTTGCCGACGTTGATGGCCTCCTTGGGGCAGTACTGGACGCAGGTCATGCAGGCGATGCAGTTGGTACCCACGTGGGCCTTGCCGCCGCGGATCTCGATGTTCCCCTTGGGACATAGCTTGGCGCAGGTGCCGCAGCCGATGCAGGTGTCGGAGACGTACATGCTCTTGTTCAGCAGCTTGTTGACCTTCGGGAAGCCGGCGCTCTCCACGGCGCAGATGGTGCGCTTCGGGGGCTTTTTGGCGCTGACGGTCTTCGCCTGGACGTCTTTGGCGATCTTCGCGGCCTTCCGGTCCAGACCCTTCAGGGACATCTTCACGGACTTCGGCGGGAAGCAGAGCCAGTGGGGCATGAGCCAGATGGCGGAGGAGTGCATGTGCAGGGTGTTCCAGTAGTCCAGATCCACGATCTTGTCGATCTTGTGGAGACCGGAGCCCATGTAGCCCGCGAACTGGATGACGCCGAACTTGTAGGCGCTGGGGGCGATCTGGATGGACTTCACATAGTCCTCCACCCCGCCGGGGAGACCGCCGCCGTAGCAGGGCACCACGAAGCCCACCCGCTGATAGCCGGTGGCGTCGGTGACCGCGGGGGCCTTGCGCATCAGAACGATGTCCGCGCCGCCCATGCCTTTGGCGATCTTCTTGGCCATGTCGAGACAGTTGCCGGTGCCGGAATAACAATAGATGACGTTTTCGCTCATGGAAAAATCCCTCCTCGTGTTGATATTCCTATTATAAAAAAGCAGATTTCCCCCGTCAATCGGCGGAGCCGCGATTCTCAAAAACCCACAAAAAAACCGCCTCCCATTCGATGACGGCTGCGGCGTTCTGTTTCCGGTTTTCGGACAAAATCCCGAAAACCGTCCAAAACACAAAGAAAAAACCTCCCGGAACCGAATCCGGGAGGCAGAGATTTTTTCACATGCTGTCCAGTTTTTCCTGGCTCCAGCGGTACTCCTGCGCCACGTTGTAGAAGATCTCGGAGCGGATCCGCGCCTCTCTCCGAAGGGAGAAGTCCCCGCCCCGGCGGCACCAGTCGTAGGTCACCATGTACACGTTGTCCACCCCCATGGGAGCCATGCGCTCGGCCTGCTCGTTGCTGAGGATCACGCCGGTCTGCTGGCAGTTTCGCATCAGACGGATGAACCAGTCGTCGGCGGCGTGGATCTGCTTGAGGATGTCCAGCTCTCCCAGAAGCTCCAGCCGCAGCAGCGCGCCGGTGAGCTGGGGCCCGAACCGGTAGGCAACGGCCAGATACCGGTCGCAGAGGATCCACATCCGCTCGAAGTCGTTCTTCGCGTCCATGAAGTGGTTGAGCACCGTGGTCTCGTCGGTTTTCGCCTTGGCCAGCACGTAGTCGACGATGTCCTTTTTTCCGGAGAAGGCGGCATAGAAGGACGACCGGCTGAGACCCGCGGCCTTGCAGATCTCGTTGACGGAGACGTTCTCATAGCCGTTTTTCTTGAACAGCGCCACGGCGGTGTCCACGATCAGCGCCGAGTGCTTCGATTCCTGGGGTGCCATAGAATTCCCTCCTTTGGACAGGGTGTACATACTTGTGAACAGTATATCCGTTTTTGCCCAAAATGTCAAACACTTCCGGGACTTTGTGTTTGAAAAATTATATGCTATAATGGGCAAAACTGCGAAAGGAACCACTGCCATGATCATCACCGCCATCTGTGTCAGCCCCGGCGTGCAGCCGGAGGAACCCATCCCCGTCGGCGGGCGGGTCGTCTTCACTGCGGAGCCGGAGCTCGCCGCCGGGATCTTCACGGAGTATCCGGAGATCCGCAGAGAGCCGCTGCTGCGGGAGACGGAGCTTCCGAGCGGGCGCTTCGGCCGTCCGGCAAAGGAGGAAGTCCGAAGAGCGAAGGAGGCGGTGGCGGCGCTGCTGGAATACGGGGAGGACTGCGTGATCGCGGTGCCGCAACAATTCATGAAGATTCTATTGGATCAGATGGAGCGGAAGGCACTGGTGATCCTTCGCAGAGAAAGCGGCGTGCCGAAGCCTCTGGAGCGGATCCGGATCAGCGAGCGGAAGGATCACTGCGGCTTCTGCAACCACAACTGCCTCCTTCGAAGCCCCGGCTGCGGCATCGGCATGGACAAAGCCAGAAGCCGGGGTCTCCGGTGACCCGGTGCAGACAGCCGCAGAACCTGAAAACGTCTGGCGCAGAAGAGCGGGGCATCCGCCTCCATAAGCGCCAGACCTTTTCTTCTTATAATAATTTACCATAATATAATTATGTAAATAATAAAACGGAAATCTGCCGCGCGGGGGATCGTCCTCCGCGCGGTGCCGTTATTCTGTTTCTTCAAACAGGGACCGGTAAGCGCCGTATCCCTCGGCCTCCAGCTTCTCATAGGGGACGAACCGGAGCGCCGCGGAATTGATGCAGTAGCGCAGGCCGCCTGTCTCTCTGGGCCCGTCGGGGAAGACGTGGCCCAGGTGGGAGTCCGCCTCCCGGCTTCGGACCTCGGTGCGGAGCATCCCGTAGGAGCGGTCCAGCTTTTCGACCATGGCGCCTTTCTCGATGGGTTTCGTGAAGGCGGGCCAGCCGCAGCCGGAGTTGTATTTATCCAATGACGAAAACAGCGGCTCACCGCTGACCACATCCACGTAGATGCCTTTCTCAAAGTGGCGGTCATAGTCGCCGGAGAAGGGCGGCTCCGTGGCGGCGTTCCGGGTGACGGCGTAGGCGAAATCCCCGATCCGCTGCCGCAGCTCTTCCGGGGTCTCGGATTTGAAATCGTGCTTCATATAGATCCCTCCGCAGACAGTTTACGCGCTTTTCCTTTGAAACGCAAGCCGCGCCCAGTGGATCAGCGGGATGAGGTACAGGAACGAGGCATAGAGCATGCTCCGGTAATCGGTGCCCAGCAGCTGCAGCGGCACACTGCAGATGATGCTCCAGGGGACGAAGGCCGGCACCGTGATGCAGCAGTTTTCCATGTCCAGGGCCAGGGTCTCTCTGCTGCGGCCCCGCTTTTCGTACATGGGCTTGAAAAAGGTGTGGCTCAGCACGATGGCGATGACCTGATTGCAGAACACCGCCGAGGCACAGAGGCTGGTGAGGATCATGGCGGGGAAGTACCCAATTCTGTTCGAGATGCTGCCCGCCAGCGTTTCCACCCGGTTCAGCATCCCGCTGCCCTCCGCCACCTCGGCAGAGGCGCAGGCGAGAAGGATGATGGCGCAGCTGCTCACCATGGAGGCGATGCCGCCGCCGTCCAGGATCGCCGCCACCTGGGGCACCTCGCTGTGGTAGCCCAGGACACAGCACTTTATGAGCGTCAGCAGATCCATCCCCTGAGCGGTCAGCGCCACCGCGGCCCCCGCCAGGATGCTGAGTCCCATGGACAGCAGCACCGGCACCCGGAGCAGCGGCAGAATCAGCAGCAGCGCCGCCGGGAGGAAGGCCCAGGGCGTCAGCGAAAACACGCTGCGCAGCGATTCTGTCACGGTCCCGTCCACGGTCTGCAGCGGATTTCTGAGAGAGAGGAACGTATAGAAAACCAGACACAGCAGGAAGGGGAGAAGCCCGGTCTTCGCCATCCGCTTCACGTTGCCGATCAGGTCGGTTTTGGTCAATGCCGAGACCAGAATGGCGGTGGAGGATACCGGCGACCCGCGATCTCCGAAAAATACCCCCGACAGCAGCACGCCGCCGGTGATGATGGGATTTACGCCGCCGCTCCGCGCCAGGGTCATGAAGATCACGCCCACGGTGCCCGCCACGCCGAAGCTGGTGCCGAGGGCGAAGCTCAGCAGCGCCGCCAGACCGAAGGCCACCAAGAGAAACAGCTCCGGCCGGATGATCTGCACCCCGTAGCAGACAAAGACCACGATGGTGCCCGCCGCCCGCCAGATGCCGGTGACCACGCCGATCACGATCAGCACCTTCGCCACATTCAGGGCTTTGCCGCCGCCGGTTTTCACCAGCTGCAGGATCTCAGCGGGGGTGCGGCCCATCCGCCTTGCCAGCAGACAGAAAAAGATAAGCGCCGCAGCCAGCGCGGCGATGATGTACCACATGGGTGTCCCTCCCAATTGTTTCCATGCCGAGAGTGTAACACAGCTTCCCCGTGGTTTCAAGAGGTTTTTCAAAAATCCTATTGACATGATAGGAAATAAAATGTAAAATACACCCAAACCGGAAAATGGAGGCGGTATTATGGCAAAGAAGGAAAATGCGTTTCAGGGCTACGACATCACCACCCAGGCGGTGCACACCGGCACCGACTATGACGAGGGCACCGGGGCGGTGCGGCGGCCGCTGCACATGGCCAACAGCTACAAGCTGCCGGACGATCTGAGTCAGGTGAACTATTCCTCCACGGATCTGTTGATGTACGCCAGAAACGGCAACCCCAACCAGCACTGGCTGGAGGAGAAGGTGGCGGCCCTCCACGGCGCCGACGACGCCATCGTCCTCGGCAGCGGTGTGGCGGCGCTCCACGCGCTGTTCTGGACGCTTTTGGAGTCCGGCGACCGGGTGGTGTATCCCAACGTCAGCTACATGGCGGTCTACCGGATGTTCCACGAGCTGTTCAACCGGAAGTTCGGGGTGGAGACCGTCATGGTGGACATGACCGATCTGAAGGCGGTGAAAAAGGCCATCACCCCCGGCACGAAGCTGGTGCACATCGAGACCCCGGACAACCCCACCGTGGGCGTCACGGACATCGCCGCCATCGCGGAGATCGCCCATGCCAACGGCGCCATCCTCAGTGTGGACAACACCTTCGCGTCGCCATTGAACCAGCGGCCCCTGGACTTGGGCGCGGACTTCGTGGTGGAGGCGCTGACCAAATTCATCAACGGCCACGGCGACGCCCAGGGAGGCGCGATCATCTCCAACGATCTTGAGACCATGGACCGGATCCGCTATGAGGCCCAGGTGAACGTGGGCAGCGTCATCAGCCCCTTCAACGCCTGGCAGATCTTCCGCGGCAGCGTCACCTTCCCCTTGAGAATGCAACGGATCAACGAGACCTCGCTCACCGTGGCGAAATGGCTGGAGCAGCGGGAGAACGTGACCTTCGTGGCCTATCCCGGATTGGAGAGCAACCCCGGTTACGCGGTGGCGAAAAAGCAGATGCAAAACGGCTTCGGCGGCGTGATCTCCTTCGGCCTCGCCACCGATGACAAGACCGTGGAGCGGTTTTGCGCCCAATTGAAGGTCATCACCTTCGCGGTGTCTCTGGGCCACGACGAGAGCCTCATTTTCCCCCAGCCCAGCTACGACGAGCGGATCCACCTGTATCCAGAGAAGTTCCGCAAGGGCTTCCTCCGCTTCAGCCTCGGTCTGGAGGATCCGAAGGACATCATCAACGATCTGGATCAGGCCTTGAAAGCGGTCGGGCTGTAAGGGGAATTGGAGTTTGTAGGGAAGTTGGATTGAGCGAAGCCTTCCCCTTGAGGGGAAGGTGGCGCGGCGGGAACTAGCCGTGACGGATGAGGTGGTAAACTTGCGCTTCCGCCGAAACCTGGCCACCACATCCGTCACGCTTCGCTTGACAGCTTCAGCTAACGCATGGCTGCGCACACCCTCAAGGGGAAGCCTTTCAATGTGGAATCACATCCCGATAAACT
>CADCQK010000218.1 GCA_902803575.1 Oscillospiraceae bacterium | reverse complement strand
GCCGAAACTTGGCCACCTCATCAGTCTCGCTTCGCTCGACAGCTTCCCCTCAAGGGGAAGCCTTTCGAAGTGGAAGCTTCGCCCCGCTAAACTCCCAATTTGAATATGCATGCATCCCGAAAAAATAAGAAAAGTTTCATTGATGTTTTTTCTTCGGTATGGTAAACTGAATTTTGACATTTTATTCATTGGAGAACAAAGAAGCATGAGAATGCGGAAAAAACCAAACCTGATCCCGCGGATGGAGCGATGCGCGGGGGTCTTGATCACCGAGCCGGAAACGCTCCGCGGCCGCTGGCTGGAGGTATATCCCGGCCACAAGGAACTGCATCTGGAGATCGGCTGCGGCAAGGGGCGCTTCACCGCTGACACCGCGGAGCAGAACCCGGACGTGTTTCTTGCAGCAGTGGAAAAGGTGCCCGACGCCATGGTGGTGGGCATGGAGCGCGTCACCGAGCGCGGGCTGACCAACGTGCGGTTCCTGGACTTCGACGCAAAGGACATCCTGACCATCTTCGCCCCCGAAGAGGTGCGGCGGATCTACATCAACTTCCCCGACCCCTGGAAGAAATCCAGACAGAAAAAGCGCCGGCTCACCTATCCGGCCTTCCTGGCGCTCTATGCGCAGGTGCTGCCCGTGGGCGGCGAGATCTGGTTCAAATCCGACAACGATCCCCTGTTCGAGTGGTCGGTGGAGCAGTTTCAGGAAATGGGCTGGGAGCTCCGGGAGCTGACCCGGAATCTCCACGAAAACGGCCCCGTGGGCGTGATGACGGACTATGAGGCCAAATTCCACGCCGAGGGCGTCACCATCAACCGTGTTGTCGCGGTGAAAACGGAGGAGACAAAATGCGATTTCTCTCTTGGAACGTCAACGGACTCCGAGCCTGTGTAAAAAAGGGCTTCGAGGACGTTTTCTGGGGCATGGACGCGGACTTTTTCTGCCTGCAGGAGACCAAGCTCCAGCCGGGGCAGATCGAACTGGATCTGCCGGGCTATGAGCAGTTCTGGTGCTCGGCGGAGAAAAAGGGCTACTCCGGTACGGCCATCTTCGCCAAGCACAAGCCCCTGAGCGTGCGCTACAACCTCGGCATCCCGGAGCATGACACCGAGGGCCGGGTGATCACACTGGAATATCCCGATTTCTGGCTGGTGACGGTCTACACCCCCAACGCCCAGAACGAGCTCAAGCGCATCGACTATCGGATGAGCTGGGAGGACGCCTTCCGGTACTATCTCACGGAGCTGGACAAGGAAAAGCCCGTGATCCTATGCGGCGATCTGAACGTGGCCCACAATGAGATCGATCTGAAAAATCCCAAAACCAACATCGGCAACGCCGGCTTCTCCTACGAGGAGCGGGGCAAGTTCACCGAGCTGCTGGAGGCGGGCTTCACCGACACCTTCCGCTACCTCTACCCCGATCTGGAGGGAGCCTACTCCTGGTGGAGCTACCGCTTCAACGCCAGAGCCAACAACGCAGGCTGGCGTATCGACTATTTCCTTGTGTCCGATCGCATTCAGGATAAGATCAGCAAGGCCTACATCTGCTCTGAGATCGAGGGCAGCGACCACTGCCCCGTGGGATTGGATCTGGACATCTGATGGAAGTCAAAATCGGCAATGTGAAGCTCAGCGGCAGAGTGACGCTGGCGCCCATGGCGGGGGTCACCGACGCGGCGTTCCGGCTTCTGTGCGAAAAACAGGGCGCTGCCCTCACCTGCACGGAAATGGTCAGCGCCAGGGCCCTCTGCTACCACGATGAAAAGACCAAGTCTCTGCTCTGGCTGCCGCCGGAAAGAACCTGCCCCACGGCGGCCCAGCTCTTCGGTCACGAGCCGGAGATCATGGCGGAGGCGGCCCCCATGGCGCTGGAGCTCTCCGGCGCGGAGATCATCGACATCAACATGGGCTGCCCGGTCGGAAAGGTGATCCGCAGCGGCGACGGCAGCGCCTTGATGCGCGATCCGCAGCTGGCGGGAAAAATCGTGGAGGCCGTGGTGAAGGCCGTGGACGTACCCGTGACGGTGAAATCCCGCAAGGGCTGGGACGGCGGAAATGTCAACGCGGTGGAATTTGCAAAAATCGTCGAGCAGGCCGGCGCCGCCGCCATCGCGGTCCACGGCCGCACCAGAGCCCAGATGTACGCGGGCAAGGCCGACTGGGACATCATTCGGGACGTAAAGCGTTCTGTCAGCATTCCGGTGTTCGCCAACGGCGATATTTTCACCGGCGGGGACGCGGCGCACATCCTCCGCTACACCGGCTGCGATCTGGCCATGGTAGGCAGAGGCTGCTTCGGAGATCCGTGGCTGTTTCAGCGAGCCAACGCCGTGGTAAACGGAGAGCCGGAACCGGAACGGCCGCCATTGAAAGATCGGATCGAGGCCGCCGTCTGGCAGATCGAATACGCCGCGAAGCAGAAAGGCGAGCGGGTGGCCTGTCTGGAGGCAAGAAGCCAGTTTTGCTGGTATCTGCGGGGCGTCCCCTACGCGGGGCCCTACAAGCAGGAGATCGTGCAGGTCAGCACGCTGGAGCAGCTGCGCCACGTGGCAAGGCAGATCCAATTGAATCTCCGTGACGAGGAAACGAACAAATGACCAGAGAAGAAGAGAGCGCCGTCATCCTGAAAGTGCAGCAGGGAGACGCCAACGCCTTTGAGGCACTGGTGACGGCCTATCAGAAACAAGTGTATAATCTTGCCCTGCGGACGGTGGGCAATCCAGAGGATGCCGCCGACCTGTCGCAGGAAGCCTTTTTGCGCGCCTACCGCTCCATCGGGAGCTTCCGGGGAGACAGCAAATTTTCCGTCTGGCTCTACCGGCTGACCACCAACATCTGCATCGACTTTCTCCGCAGCAAGGGCCGGAAGCCCACGGTCTCCCTGACCATGGAGAACGACGACGAGGAGACCCAGGAGCTGGACGTGGCCGACGACCGCTTCGACCCCGAGGAAAACTTCCAGCGCTCTGAGCTGCAGCGAGCGGTGCAGCGGGGCCTGAAATCCCTGCCGGAGGAGTATCGAACGATCCTGATCCTCCGGGAGCTGGAGGGCATGAGCTACGCCGAGATCGGTGAGATTCTGCATCTGGAGGAGGGCACGGTGAAGTCGAGACTTTTCCGCGCACGCAGCCGTCTGTGTGATTTTTTGAAGCAGGACGGGAACCTTCCGGATTCCTATGCGTCTAAAACCCGAAAGGGAGGTGCGAAATAATGCCGAATTGTCAATACGAGCAGCAGATCAGCCTGCTGCTGGACGGTGAACTCAGCGGCAGGGACGCCTCTCTGGCGGAAGCACACTTACGCACCTGCGCCGAATGCGCAAAGCGATACGAGGAATATACGAATTTATCCGCACTGCTCTCGGATACCATGGTCGAGCCGCCCAAGGGCTTTGCGGAGTCCGTCATGGCGCAGATCCGGGCCGAGGAAGCCGAGAAGGTCGTGCCCATCACCGAGGCGAAAAAGCGGAAGAAGAAATCCCCCCTCGCTCCCCTGCTGGCCACTGCGGCCATGCTGGCGGTGATCATCGGCGTGGTCTCCATCGCCGGACGGAACGTGCCCACCGGAGCAAGTCTCAGCCAGAATCGGGTCCAGACTGTCGGCACCAAACAGACGGAGCCTGATACGGAATCCGAAGCCGCTTCCGAGAATCTCGCGGCGGTGCTGTCGGACGACCTTGGCGACGCCGAGGGTTCCATGGACACCAGCAGCTTCGCGGCAGTGCTGGGCGTCAGTGAGCAGCTGGATGCGGAGACCACAGCGGAGATCCGTGCGCTGTTAAAGGACGGCGAAAAGACCGACGCCCCCGAGGAGGATCAGGAGCCGGTCTGCACCCTCACCGATCAGGAGGAGGACACCCTGGTCTGGATCGACGGTGAGGACGTGATCTACACCGAGGACGGCGCGCATTTCCTCAAAATCGAAAAGCTGGCCGATACGATCAAAGAGATCCTCGAACACAAATAAAAAAATGATCCCCCATCGCGCAAGAACGTGCGATGGGGGTTTTGTTGTTTTATGCGTCATCCGCCGGGAATGAGACGGTGAATTTGCTGCCGTGGGGCTCCACGCTCTCCACCTTGACGGTGCCGCCGTAGAGCTCCACCGCGTCGTGGACGATGCTGAGGCCTAGTCCGCTGCCGCCGTGCTCTCTGCTTCTGGCCTTGTCCACCCGGTAGAAGCGGGTGAAGATGTTGGGCATATCCGCCTCGGGGATGCCGATACCGGTGTCCTCCACTGTGAGCACGCAGCGCTCCCCTTCCCGGAAGACCTTCACATCCACGGTGCCGGTGGCAAGGTTGTATTTGATGGCGTTCTCCACCAGATTGAAGACGATGTGGTAAATGTCGTCCTCGGTGGCACGGACGAAGCAGTTTTCGTTCAGCTCGCTCCGGATGGTCACACGGCTGGCCTCCGCCAACGGCGCAAGAAGCCGGTGGGTGCCCTCCACCGCGGCCTTGAGATCCACCCTTTGCAGGTCGCCCTGGATGCCGTCGTCGCGTCTGGAGAGGTTCAGCAGCTTTTCCGTGGTGCGCTGCAGCCGCTCCGCCTCGGTGCCGATGTCGGTGACAAACTCCCGCATGGTGGCACTGTCCATCTCGGTGTCCTGGACGATACTGTCAGACAGCAGCCGGATGGAGGCCAGCGGCGTTTTCAGCTCGTGGCTGGCGTCGGAGACGAATCTGCGGCGCTGGGCCTCGGTGGTCTCCAGCCGCTCGGTCAGATAGTTCAGCTCGCTGCCCAGCTCCGTCAGCTCGTCGTTGCCGCTGAGCTTCAGACGGAAGGAGTAGTCGCCGGACTGCACCGTGCGCACGCCGTCGGCCAGCTGGGTGATGCGCCGCGTCATCATTCGAAGGGCAAAGAAGATGATCACCAGCGCCAGCAGCGCGATCGAAATAGAGATGGTGCTCAGTCGGTGCTGGATGCCCACGATGATGGAGGCCTGCTCCGTATCATACTCAGAGATGTACACCGCGCCGATGGTCTTGCCGCCGCTGCGCACCGGAACCGCCGCTCCGCTGGCAAAGGCGTCCATGTCGAACTTTGAGGTGAAGACCGCCTTCCCCTCCAGAGCGCCGGAGATCTCCTTCGGGATCTCTCCGTTTTCCACGGTGTCATAGATGGCGGCGCCGGTATTGTCGGTGACCAGGACGCGGTTTAAGTCGTTCACGTCCAGCAGACCCATGACCTGCCGGGTATTGTCGGCGGTCATCTGATCCAGCAAAGACAACGACGACGACACCACCGACGCCCGGTTCATGAGTGCGTTCTCCTTTTCCGAGAACACCACGTCACGGGAGGCCCGCAGCGGATAGGTGTTCAAAAGCGCCAGCAGAACGATGGTCAGCACCGCAAAATAGGACGCAAACTGCAGCTGGACGCTGGTTTTGAATTTTCGTTTCGGCAGCTCCATAGTGTGTTACCTAAAGGGTCAACCTTCTGCGAAGTAGTACCCCACGCCCCATTTGGTGATGATGTATTCCGGACTGTTGGGCTGCTTCTCCAGCTTTTCGCGGAGGCGGCGGATGTGCACGTCCACGGTGCGGATGTCGCCCTGGTAGTCGTAGCCCCAGACCAGATCCAGCAGGTTTTCCCGGCTGTAGACCTTGCCGGGGTTTCGCATCAGGAGCTCGATCAGGTCAAATTCCTTCACCGTCAGCTCCACCAGCTCCCCAAAGCGGCGGGCGGTGCGGCGCTCGGGGTCGATCTCGATCTGGCCTTTGACCAGCTTGCCCCCCTCCTTCTGCTGCTGGGTGCCGGGCATGGAGGCGCGGCGGATCAGCGCGCGGATGCGGGCCTTCAGCTCCATGATGTTGAAGGGCTTGGTCACATAGTCATCTGCCCCGGACTCGAAGCCCATGAGCTTGTCGCCGTCCTCGCTGCGGGCGGTGAGCATGATGATCGGCACATTGGAAAACTGCCGAATCTGCTGGCAGGCCTCCAGACCGTCCACCTTCGGCATCATCAGATCCAGCAGGATCACGGCGTACTGCTCAGTTTTGGCCAGCTCGATGGCACTCTCGCCGTCGTAGCAGGCGTCTACTTCGTACCCCTCCCGCTCCAGGTTGAATTTGATGCCCTTGACGATGGTTTTCTCGTCGTCAACAACTAAGATCTTCATGGCTCCTCCTCCGTTCGGACGGTGATATGGGCGATCAGCTCCGCATAGGTTTTATCGCCGATGCCCTCGATGTTCAAAAGCTCCGACGGATCGCGAAATCCGCCCTGCTGCGTTCTGTATTCAATAATTCTGCGTGCCAGCTCTTCCCCGATGCCCGGCAGCGACTGGAGCGTTTCGGCGTCCGCGGTGTTCAGATCGATGATCTCGATCTCCGCGGTGACCGCCGGTTTCGCGGTCTCCAGAGTGAGCTCCGTCTTCGGCCGGTGCACCAGGATCACCGCCGCGATCACGAACAGCACCGTCAGCCCGATGGCGACCCACTCCGGCAGCGAAAGCTTAAGTTTTGATTTTTCCATTGATTTTCGTTCTTTTTCCCTTTATAATAGACGCGAAGTTCATTCGATCTTTTATCAGTATAACACATTTTCCTGGAGAATGATATGAAAAAGCGGAAAATTCTTTCAATCCTGCTGGCAGTCTGTCTGCTGGCAGGCATATTGGCCCCCATGGCGCTGGCCGTGGAAGACGTACCAGAGCTCTCCGCCCGGCAGGCGCTGCTGGTAGACTTAAACTCCGGCTACGTCTACTATACCCAGGGGGCTGACGAGCGGGCCTATCCCGCCAGTCTCACGAAGATCATGACCGTGCTGCTGGCTTTGGAAGCCGTGGATCGCGGCGAGATCAATCTCAAGGATGAGATCACCGCCGGGGACGACTGCATGAACGGTCTGGATGAGGAGTCCAGCTCCGCCGGCATCCAGCCCGGTGAGATCATGACCTTTGAAAACTATCTCTACTGCGCCATGATCTCCTCCGCCAACGAGGCCTGCAACGTCATCGCCAGCGCCGTGGCCGGCAGCATCGACGCCTTCGTGCAGCGGATGAACGACCGGGCCGCCGAGCTGGGCTGCACCGGCACCCACTTCATGAATCCCCACGGCATGCCCGACGAAAACCACTACACCACCGCGAACGATCTCTACCGGATCACCTCCGAGGCGCTGCGGCACGATCTGTTCTTCGCCATGTGCAACACCCTGACGAAGACGATCCCCGCCACCAACAAGAGCGACACCCGCACCCTGCAGAACACCAACGGCCTCATCAATCCCGACTCCATCATCTACCCCGGTTATCTCTATGAGGGCGCCGCCGGCGTGAAGACCGGCCATACCAACGCTGCGGGCTACTGTCTCGTCTCCACCGCGGAGCGAAACGGCATCCGGCTGCTCTGCGTCATTCTCGGCGCCGGTGAGGGCACCAAGGCCAACGGCACCGCCGAGTATAAAAACTTCACCGATACCATCAAGCTCTACGACTGGGCATTCAACAACTTCAGCGTCCGCACCCTGGTCAGCAGCACCGAGCCGCTGTGCGACGTGCCGGTGCTCTACGGCAGCGACGCCGATCGGGTCACCGCCCACGCCAGAGAGGATCTCACCGCCGTGCTGCCCAACGACGCGGCCATCGAGGACTACGAGCGCACCGTGACCATCTATTCCGAGCGGGACAATGAGCCTTTGCAGGCCCCGGTGGAGTCCGGCGCCGTGCTGGGTGAAGTGACCATCACCAAGGACGGCATCACCTACGGCAGCGTGCCCATCATCTCCAGCTACGCCGTAGACCTCTCCCGCGGAGCCTTCCTGCGGCAGGGTATGGAGCGATTTTTCGGCAAGCCCATCGTGCTGATCATCCTGCTGGTGATCCTGGCGGTGATCATTCTCTACATCATCCTGATGATCCGCTACAACCGCAGAAAGCGCCGCAGAGCCCTGGAGGCCCGCCGCCGCAAAATGCAGCAGGAGCAGGCGCGCCAGAGAGCCGCTGTCAGAAGAGAATACGACGACTGGACATCCAATCGAAGATAAAACAGATCACGCATCGCAGATTATGCGGTGCGTGGTTTTTTATTAAGAGATGCAAATTGGAATCTGTAGTGCAGGGACCTGTGCCCCGCTCTCCAAGGAACGAGCGATAAACTCCCAATTTACTGCCTAATGAAAGATACAAAATGCGCTGCGGAAAAAAACCGCAGCGCGTTAATATTGGATTTGGAATCACAGCTCCGGGTACAGGGGGAACTGCTCACAGATCTTCAGAACCTCATTTCGAACCAGCGGGACAGCGTCCTCACCGGCGTCGATCAGGTGGCAGATGCAGGCGCCGATGCGGCGCATCTGCTCTTCCTTCATGCCGCGGGCGGTGCAGGCCGGGGTGCCGAGACGGACGCCGCTGGTCTGGGTGACCGGCAGGGTATCGAAGGGGATCGCGTTCTTATTGGCGGTGATGTTGGCCTTGTCCAGCAGCTCCTGCACCTCTTTGCCGGTGCGGCCCTTGCTGTAGACATCCAGCAGCATCAGGTGATTGTCCGTGCCGCCGGAGACCAGCCGCACGCCCGCTGCGTGGATGGTCTCTGCCAGAGCCTGAGCGTTCTTCACCACCTGGAACTGGTCGGCCTGGAATTCCGGCTCCATGGCAGCCTTCAGGCAGACGGCCTTGGCGGCGATGATGTGCATCAGCGGGCCGCCCTGAGTGCGGGGGAACACGCCGCTGTCGATCTTCTTGCCCAGCTCCTCCTTGCAGAGGATGATGGCGCCGCGGGGGCCCCGG
>CADCQK010000217.1 GCA_902803575.1 Oscillospiraceae bacterium | reverse complement strand
GCTACGCCTGCCCGGACAAGAGCGCCGAGCTGCTCCACTGGAAGGCCCTCTACAACATCGAGGACATGTGCCGCGATACCTGGAACTGGCAGAGCAAGAATCCCCAGGGCTACGCCAAGGCATAAGTCGGAATCGCTATTGCATCCCCTTTGCGGATCGTATAGAATAAAGATAATATCCTAAATACTGGAGAATACAGGGAGGAACCACATGACGGACTATCAGAAAATCATCGACACTCAGCTGTTTCTGCTGGACATGGACGGCACCCTCTATCTGGGGGACGAGGTGTTCCCCACTGCGGTGGATTTCATCCACTCCATCGCAGAGACCGGCCGCAACTACATCTATCTCACCAACAACTCCTCCCGCGCCGGTGTGGACTACATCACCCGCCTGCGGAAGCTGGGCTTCCCCTGCGAGGCGGAGAACGTCTTCACCTCCGGCATGGCCACCGGTGAGTTCCTGAACCAGCAGTATCCCGGCGCCAAGGTCTATCTCGCCGGCACCAAGGCGTTCTACCGGGAGCTGAAGAGCTATGGCATCGATCTGGTCAACGACGAGAACGGTCACACCGACGCCTTCGACGTGGATGTGGTGGTGCAGGGTTTCGACACCGAGCTGGTCTATGAGAAGCTGGACAAGGCCGTCCACTTCCTCAGAAGAGGCGCCAAGTTCATCGCCGCCAACCCTGACTGGGTCTGCCCCATGGCAGCAGGGGAGGTGCTCCCGGACTGCGGCAGCATCTGCGCGCTGCTGACCGCCTCCACCGGCGTGGAGCCCGAGTACATCGGCAAGCCCAACCGGAACATGATCGACGTGGTCTCCAAGATGACCGGCATCCCCAACGAGAACATCTGCGCCGTGGGCGATCGGCTCTATACCGACATCGCCGTGGCGAAGAATGCCGGCAGCGTCTCCATCTGCGTCCTCAGCGGTGAGAGCAGCGAGGCCGACATCGAGGCCAGTGATGTCAAGCCCGATTACGTCCTGAAGGATGTGGGAGAGATCGCCAAGATCCTCCGCGCCGCACAGAAATAAACCAATTGAAACAAAACAGGTTGCCTCTCAACGTGACAACCTGTTTTTGTATTAATTTTGCCCCCGGAACTTGTTCCGGGGAGCAAAATACTTTACACGAAGAAATGGATTTTTCTTTTCGCAAGTTGCACTTGCGGCAGGAATCCATTTCGAAGTGCTTTTATACCAACGAAAAATCCGCCGTCTCGTAGAGACAGCGGATTTTTGTTGTGTATAATTACTTGAGCTCGACGGTAGCGCCGGCAGCTTCGAGCTTGGCCTTGATCTCCTCGGCCTCGTCCTTGGAAGCCTGCTCCTTGATGACGGCGGGCAGACCCTCGACCTTCGCCTTGGCCTCAGCCAGGCCCAGACCGGTGATGCCGCGGACTTCCTTGATGACGTTGATCTTCTTGTCGCCGAAGCTGGTCATGACAACGTCAAACTCGGTCTTCTCCTCGGCGGCAGCAGCCTCGCCACCAGCTGCGGGAGCAGCGGCGACAGCGGCAGCGGCGGAAACGCCGAAGACGTCCTCGATCTCGTGAACGAGCTCTGCGAGCTCCATAACAGTAAGCGCTTTGATCTCCTCGATCATAGCAGTGACTTTTTCGCTAGCCATGTTGGGAATCCTCCTAAATAATATTTTTGTAAGTGTGCAGCTTCTTACTCTGCTGCGGGAGCGGCTTCCTCAGCGGGAGCCTCTTCAGCGGCGGACTCGATGGAGCCGCCCTTCTGCTCCAGAACCTGGCCCAGCACGACGGCGAGGCTGGTGATGGGAGCGAGCATGGTGCCCAGCACCTGGGAGTACAGCGCGTTCTTGTTGGGAATCGCGGCGACCTGTGCGATCTCAGCTTCGGTGAGGACCTTACCCTCCAGGAAGGCGCCCTTGATCTCGAACTTGTCGTTCATCTTCTTGGCGGCCTCGCTGATCAGGCGGATCGGGATGATGGGATCGCTGCTGCTGGTGGCGAGAGACGTGGTGCCGTTCAGGATGTCATCGAGGGCGCCCAGACCGGTCTCATCCAGAGCACGACGGACGAGTGTGTTCTTAACGACGGTGTACTCGACCTCGTTCTGGCGCAGATCTCTGCGCAGAGCCGTATCCTCGGCAACGCTGATGCCCTTGTAATCGACGAAAACGCCGCCGGTGGAGTTGTTCAGACGCTCAACCAGGGCTGCGACGATGGCCTGTTTCTCGCTCAGGACTTTTGCGTTCGGCATTGTGGTGTTTCACCTCCGGAAAAATAGGATCACACGCTCGAAAAAACCCTCGAAGCAGACTGCTCCGAGGGCAAAGAATCATCAATTACTGATGCATCCTCG
>CADCQK010000216.1 GCA_902803575.1 Oscillospiraceae bacterium | reverse complement strand
GTCATCGACGAGGTGCACAACATCGTCGGCGCCGGGGACGCCGAGGGCAGCATGAACGCCGCCAACATCCTCAAGCCCGCCCTCTCCAGAGGGGAGATCCAGGTCATCGGCGCCACCACCTTCACCGAATACCGGAAGCACATTGAAAAGGACTCCGCCCTGGAGCGCCGCTTCCAGCCGGTCACGGTGGCCGAGCCCTCCATCGCCGAGAGCGTGGAGATCATCCAGGGCATCCGGAAATACTATGAGGACTTCCACGAGGTGGAGATCCCCGACGAGATGTGCGCCGCTGCGGTTCGCCTCAGCGAGCGGTATATCACCGACCGCTACCTGCCGGACAAGGCCATTGACCTGATCGACGAGGCCTGCTCCGACGTGAATCTGAAAAACCTCTCCCTGGTGCGGAAGGCCGAGCTGGAAAAAGAGCTGGCCGACTACGACAAGGAGCGGGAACTGCTGCTGGCCGACACCGAGAATGAGGACTTCGCCCGCATGGCGGAGCTGCGCAGCCGGAGTCTGGTGGCGCAGGAGGAGCTGGACGCCATCAACGCCCAGCCTCGGCCGAAGCTCACCACCGAGAATCTGGCCCGCGTCATCGAGCTCTGGACCAAGATCCCCGCCTCCACCATCCGGGAGGACGAATTCAGCCGCATCGCCGAGCTGGGCGACCGGCTCAGAGCCCACATCGTGGGGCAGGATCAGGCGGTAGACACCGTCTGCGCCGCCATCCGCAGAAGCCGCGTGGGGCTCCAGACCAAGCGCAAGCCCGTGAGCTTCATCTTCGTGGGCGGCACCGGCGTGGGCAAAACCGAGCTGGTGAAGCGTCTGGCCGCCGATCTCTTCGACGCGCCGGAGAGTCTGATCCGGCTGGATATGTCGGAGTTTATGGAGAAGTTCTCCGTCTCCCGGCTCATCGGCTCGCCGCCGGGCTATGTGGGCTATGACGAGGCGGGACAGCTCACCGAGAAGATCCGCCGGAGACCCTACAGCGTGGTGCTCTTCGACGAGATCGAGAAGGCCCACCCGGATGTGCTGAACATCCTGCTGCAGATCCTGGACGACGGACGCATCACCGACGCCCAGGGCCGCACGGTGAATTTCGAAAACACCGTCATCATCATGACCACCAACGCTGGCAGCACCACCAAGACCGGCGCTCTGGGCTTCGGCCTCACCTCCGATGACCAGACCCGCGAGAAGGCCATGAAGGCACTGCAGGACTTCCTGCGGCCGGAATTCATCAACCGCGTGGACGAGATCGTCTACTTCAACAAGCTCACAGAAGAAAACTTCCGCGGCATCGCCGTGCTGATGCTGGAAGAGCTGAAGGACGTCATGTCGGAGCGAGGCATGACCCTCAGCTGGGACGAGAGCGTGGTGGAGTATCTGGTGAAGAAAAGCTTCAGCGAGACTTACGGCGCCCGGAATCTCCGCCGCACCCTGCAGAAGGACGTGGAGGACGCCATCGCCGCCGCGCTGGTCTCTGAGCGCCGCCACGAAGCCGCCGTCCAGCTCACGGCGGAGAACGATACCATCAAAGTGAACCTTTCCTGAGGAGGAATGAACCTATGAACACCGCACGCATTGAAATCATTCAGGGCGACATCACCAAGTCTGAGGTGGACGCCATCGTCAATGCCGCCAACACCTCTCTGCTGGGCGGCGGCGGCGTCGACGGCGCCATCCACATGGCAGCCGGCAGCGCCCTTCTGGCGGAGTGCCGCACCCTTGGCGGCTGCAAGACCGGCGAGGCCAAGATCACCCGAGGCTATCGTCTCCCTGCGAAGTTTGTCATTCACACCCCCGGCCCCCGCTATAAGGACGGCAACCACAACGAAGCCGAGCTGCTGGCCAGCTGCTACCGCAACTGCCTGAAGCTGGCGGTGGAGAACCACTGCGCCACGGTGGATTTCCCCAGCATCAGCACCGGCGTTTACAGCTTCCCGCTGAACGACGCAGCGAAGATCGCCGTCCGCACCCTGGCGGAGGAGCTCGAGCACTGCCCCAACATCAAGCGGGTGCGCATGGTCTGCTTCGACCAGAAGACGATGAAGGCATATGAGACTGCACTGGAGGCCCTGAAGGCCGAGGAGTAACACGATGTTCGATACACAGAGAGTCGACGGCATCAACCTGAAATATAATGCCCCGGTGACCCTGACCTTTGCGCTTTTGAGCCTGCTGGCGCTGGCGCTTGCGGAGCTCACCGACGGCTGGACCACCCAGAATCTGTTCAGCGTCTATAAATCCCCGCTGACGGACTATCTGACCTACCCGCGGTTCATCCTGCATGTGCTGGGGAACACGGATCTCACCACCTGCACGGCCAATGTCATCGTGCTGCTGGTGGTGGGCCCCGCGGCGGAGGATCGCTTCGGAAGCGCCAAGGTGCTGACCGCCGTGCTGCTCACCGCCATCGCCACGGGCCTCGTCATGTGGTTTCTGTTCCCGGACGCGGTGCTCATGGGCGCCAGCGGTGAGATTTTCATGCTCATGGTGCTGGCAAGCTTCGCCAGCGTCCGCGGCGGTTACATCCCCCTGACCCTGCTGCTGGTTTTGGTGCTGTACCTCGGCAGCGAGATCCTCCAGGCCGTCACCGGCACTGCGGGCCTCTCGGAGCTGACCCACATCGCCGGCGGCGCGGTGGGCGTACTGCTGGGGCTGGTCTACAGCCACAGCGCAAGAGCAGCGGTATGAAGCTGCTGATCAGCGCCTGCCTTCTGGGTGAACGCTGCCGATACGACGGAGAAAGCAAGCCCCTGCCGGGAGAGATCCTCCGCAGACTCCGGGAACAGCATACACTGATCCCCGTCTGCCCGGAACAGGCCGGCGGTCTTCCGACGCCCCGCGCTCCCTCAGAGCGAAGGGGCGTCAAAGTCGTCTCGAATCAGGGAAGAGACGTGACGAGGGAATACGAAGCGGGCGCTGCATTCGCTTTGGCGCTTGCTAAGAAAGAGCGGGTCGACGCCGCCCTTCTGAAAGCCCGAAGCCCCTCCTGCGGCAAGGGTGAGATCTATGACGGAACCTTCAGCCGCACCCTGATCCCCGGCAGCGGCGTCACCGCCGAGCTGTTGGCGCAAAACGGGATCCCGGTTTATACGGAAGAAGAAATCGAAACTTTGATTTGAGGTTATACCATGGGTTATGACGCCGGAAAATGTGAGATTGCCGTGATCGGCGCGGGCCACGCAGGCATCGAGGCCGCCCTGGCTGCCGCGCGGCTGGGCTGCGACACGGTCTGCTTCACCCTCCATCTGGATGCGGTGGGCAATATGCCCTGCAACCCGGCCATCGGCGGCACCGGCAAGGGTCATCTGGTGCGGGAGCTGGACGCCCTCGGCGGCGAGATGGCCAGAGCGGCGGACAAGGCCTGCATTCAGTACCGGATGCTGAACCGGGGCAAGGGACCGGCGGTGCACTCCCTCCGCGCCCAGGCGGACCGCAGACGCTACCAGAGCGTTATGAAGCACACCCTGGAGCTGCAGGAAAACCTCCGGGTCAAGCAGGCGGAGGTGGTCAGAATCGAGACCGAGGACGGTCATGTCTCCGCCGTGGTCACCGAGACCGGCGCGGTCTGGAAATGCAACGCCGTCATCATCGCCTCCGGCACCTATCTGAGAGGCCGCACCATCGTGGGTGAGGTACTCAGAGATTCCGGCCCCGACGGGCTGGCGACCTCCGGCCCGCTGGCAGAATGCTGTGAGCAGCTGGGGCTTCGGATGCGGCGGTTCAAAACCGGCACCCCGCCGAGGATCAACGCCCGCACCGTGGACTTCTCCAAAATGGAGGTGCAGGTGGGGGACGCGGAGATCGAGCCCTTCTCCTTTGAGACCACGGAGCCCATCGAAAACCGGGTCACCTGCTGGCTTACCTACACCAACGAGCGCACCCACGCCATTTTGAACGAGAATCTTGACCGGAGCCCCATCTACTCCGGTGTCATCGAGGGCGTCGGCCCCCGCTACTGCCCCAGCATTGAGACGAAGATCATGACCTTTCCGGACAAGCCCCGGCACCAGCTGTTTCTGGAGCCCATGGGTCTGGACACCGAGGAGCTCTACCTTCAAGGCTTCTCCTCCAGCATGCCGGAGGAGGTGCAGATCGAGGCGGTGCACACGCTGCCCGGTCTGGAGCACGCAGAGTTCACCCGCTGCGCCTATGCCATCGAGTACGACTGTGTGGATCCCACGGAGCTCTATCCGACGCTGGAGACGAAAAAAATCCCCGGGCTCTACGGGGCGGGGCAGTTCAACGGCTCCAGCGGCTATGAGGAGGCCGCCGTCCAGGGCTTTGTCGCCGGCGTGAACGCGGCCCTGAAGCTGAAAGGGGAGCCGCCCATGATCCTCCGCCGCTCCGACGGCTACATCGGCACCCTCATCGACGATCTGGTCACCAAGGGCACCAACGAACCCTACCGGATCATGACCTCCCGATCAGAGTACCGGCTCCTGCACCGGCAGGACAACGCCGACGAGCGTCTGACCCACATCGGCAGACGGATCGGGCTGGTCTCGGAGGAAAGAGAGCGGGCCGTGGAGGAGAAATATAAGGCCGTCTCCGCGGAAATGGAGCGGCTGGAGAAAACCCACATCCCGCCCACGGAGGAACTGTCCAATCTGCTGACGGAAAAGGGCACCGCCCCCACCCAGAGCGGCGTCAGCCTTGCGGATCTGTTAAGACGACCACAGCTGCACTATCAGGATCTCGCCCCCTTCGACGCTGAACGGCCGAAACTGCCGAGAGTAGTGACGGAGCAGGCGGAGATCCGGCTCAAATACGCAGGCTACATCCAGCGGCAATTAAAGCAGGTGGCGGAGTTCACCCGATTGGAGAACCACCCGCTGCCGCCGGAGCTGGACTATACCCAGATCTCCTGCCTCCGTCTGGAGGCGAGACAGAAGCTGCAGGACATCCGCCCGGCCAGCATCGGCCAGGCCAGCCGCATTTCCGGGGTCTCCCCGGCGGACATCGCGGCGCTGATGGTCTATCTGCAGACCGACCACGGAGAACACACATGAAGTTTGAAATCATCCCCGGCTACGACCACAAAAAGGAGATCGGTGACCTGTTTCAGGAGTACACCGACATGCTGGTGGCCGCCGCGCCGAATTTCGCGGGCTATCTGGTGCTGCAGAGGTTCGACGAGGAGCTCGACCATCTGAGAGAGAAATACGACAGTCTCTATCTTGCTCTGACCGAGGAAGGGGAGACGGTGGGCTGTGCCGCCCTGCACCGGGTGGATGACAAGCGCTGCGAGATCAAGCGGCTCTACGTCCGGGAGCCCTACCGGAAAACCGGCCTCGGCACGGTATTGACGGAAAAGATCCTCGACGACGCTCGCGAACACGGCTATGAGAAAATGGTGCTGGACACCTTCCCGTTTCTGGCCAGCGCCGTGCGGCTCTACCGGCGCCTGGGCTTCGTGGATTCGGTGCAGTATAACGACAACCCGATCCCGGACGAAATGATCTTTCTGGAGAAACCGCTATGAAGGTAGTTTTGGGCCTTTCCGGCGGCGTGGACTCGGCGGTCTGTGCCGCGTTGTTGAAGCAGAGGGACTATGAGGTCGTGGGGCTCTATCTGGAGAATGGCATCTCCGACACCGGCGTCACCGACGCAGGCTCAGTGGCGGAGCGGCTGGGCATCCCGCTGGATGTTCTGGACATCCGCAAGGAGCTGGAGGAGAAGGTCTGCCGGCCCTTCGAGCAGTCCTACCGCTGCGGCGAGACGCCGAACCCCTGCATCCTCTGCAACCCCACGGTGAAGTTCAAGTCTCTGCTGGCATATGCGGATTCCGTTGGCGCGGAATTCGTTGCTACGGGGCACTACGCCAGAACCAGAGACGGCGGACTGTACAAAGGACGGCCTGCCAACGACCAGAGCTACATGCTCTGCAGACTGAAGCGGGAGCAGGTTGCGCGTCTGCTGCTGCCCTTAGGTGACTATGAGAAAACCGAAGTCCGCGCACTGGCGGAGGACTTCGGCATCCCGGTGGCGAAGAAGCCCGACAGCATGGAGATCTGCTTCATTCCGGACAAGGACTACGCCGGCTGGATGGAGCGCCGCGCGCCGCTGCCGGGAGCAGGAGATTTTGTCCTCCACGGGGCGGTCATCGGACAGCACGAGGGCATCTGCCGCTACACCGTCGGCCAGCGGAGGCCGGGGCTGGTGAACGAGCGGAAGGTGTACATCTCCAAAATCCACGCCGACACCAACACCATCGAGCTGGCATACTGGGACGAGCTGTTCCACACCGAGGTGCGCGCCAGAGACTTCAACTGGCTCATCGACCCGCCGCAGGCCCCCATCCGCGCCAGCGTCCGCGTCCGCCACACCAAGTGGGAGACCCCCGCCTGCACCGCAGAGATCGTGGGCGATCAGGTACATATCCACTGCGACGAGCCTGTCCGCGCTCCTGCCCCGGGACAGAGCGCCGTCCTCTACGACGGCGACCAAGTTTTGGGCGGTGGATGGATCACCATTTGAATTTGACTAAAACAGATCCCTCTCGGACACAATGTTCCGGGAGGGATTATTGATGTTCGAATCTCGAAAGCTTCGAAGTTGGGAGCTGGCGCTGCTGCTGAGCCTCTGCGTTGCTCTGCTAACCGGCATCTGGGCACAGGGGCGGCAGGCGGCGCTTGCACAGAAGCTGGTGCGGCTGCACGTGGTGGCGGCCTCAGACACGCCCGAGGATCAGGCGGAAAAGCTGCGGGTGCGGGACGCGGTGCTCACAGTTTTGGAACCAAAACTGAAAACCGCCGCCTCGGCAAAAGAGGCGGCGGAGATCATTCGATGTTCGCAGGGACGCTGCAAGCGGGCAGCAGAGCGCGTCACCAATCAGCCGGTGACCGTATCCATGACGCGGGAGCACTTCCCGACCCGATACTATGAGACGTTCTCGCTTCCGGCGGGGGACTATCTCGCCCTCCGGGTGACCCTGGGGGCAGGGGAGGGGCACAACTGGTGGTGTGTGCTGTTCCCGCCGCTCTGCACCGAAGCGATCGCGTCGGAGCGAGCGGTGGAGACCCTCTCAACGGACGATGTGCAGCTGATCACCGAAAACGGCACCGGGTACATCCTGCGCTTCCGGGTGTTGGAGCTGTGGGACGCGGTGAAATCTTATCTTACAGCTCCGCCATCTTGACGGCGGTGTCCAGGGCGATGGTGATCATCTGCTTGAAGGAGTTCTGCCGCTCGTCGCTGCTGAGCTCCTCGGGGCGATAGAGGTGGTCGGAGATGGTGAACAGACCCAGGGCCCGCTTACCGGCTCTGGCGGCGGTCATGTAGAGACCGGCGGCCTCCATCTCGGTGGCGAGGACGCCCATCTTCTTCCACAGATCGGGGCTGTCGCTGCCGTCGCTGTAGAAGTTGTCGGCGGAGAGAACGTTGCCGATGTGCAGCTTCACGCCCAGCACTCTGGCGGCCTCGTCTGCCTTCATCAGCAGCGTGTAGTCCGCAATGGGGGCGAAGGTACCGTTCAGGCCAAACTGGTGGGCGAAGTTGGAGTCGGTGCAGGCGCCTGCGCCGGCCACCACGTCCATGAGCTGCAGATCGTCCTGCATGCCGCCGGCGCTGCCG
>CADCQK010000215.1 GCA_902803575.1 Oscillospiraceae bacterium | reverse complement strand
TCCAAACTAGAAAAACCGCCGCAGGAAATGTATTCCTGCGGCAGGTTCATTTTTGTTCCTTTAAATAGAATGCGGTGGAGATGCATTTCGCCAGGAGCTTTCCGGCATCGTCCGTGACCTCGCACTCACAGACGGCGGTGGTCCTGCCGGGCTTGATGACCTTCCCGACGGCGGTGAGATACTTCGTATCCTTCCCGGGCCTGAGAAAGCTGACAGAGGCGTCCAAAGTCACGGTCATTCTTCCGCAGGTGCGGGCAGCCACACCGCAGGCCACATCGCAGAGGGAGAAGATCAGGCCCCCGTGAGCCATATCCAGCGGGTTCATGCCCTGCTTGGTCAGTTCCACCTTCACCACGGCATAGTCGTCATCCACGTCGATCAGATCGATGCCGTTGTGCTCGTTGAAGCCGTGATAGCTGTGAAACTGCCTGAACCAGGCCTGCTTCTGCTCCTGCGTCATGGGTACTCACTCCTGTGCTAATTTTTTACAGGGAGTATCCTATCACGATTTTCCGTTTTCGTCAAAACAATTTTCTGATCCCGCACTTCCGCGGTGAGGGTGTCGCCGCTGCGCACCTGATTGGAGAGCAGCAGCTCCGCCGCGGGATCCTCGATCCGGGTCTGGATCACTCTTCGCAGGGGCCGCGCGCCGTAGAGGGGATCATACCCCGCCTCGGCCACCGCCTCCAGCGCCGCCTCCGGCACCATGAGGTGGACGCCCGCCTGCTCCATCCGGAGCCCAAGGGCAGAGAGCAGCTTTTTTGCGATCAGGCGCAGCTCTGCCTTTGCCAGCCGTCGGAAGACGATGATCTCATCGACTCGGTTCAGAAACTCCGGCCGGAAGGTCTGCTTCAGCTCCGCCATCACCGTCTTTCGCACATCGCTGTCGCTGCGGTCGGCACCGTCGGGGGAGAGGGTGAAGCCCATGGGCGTGCGGCTGTCGGTGATGGCCTTGGCGCCGGTGTTGGAGGTCATGACCACCACGGTGTTGCGAAAATCCACCGTCCGGCCCAGAGAATCCGTCAGCCGGCCGTCCTCCATCACTTGCAGCAGCAGATTGAACACGTCCTCGTGGGCCTTTTCGATCTCGTCAAACAGCACCACGCTGTAAGGCTTGCGGCGCACCTGCTCGGTGAGCTGGCCGCCCTCCTCGTGGCCCACATAGCCCGGCGGCGAGCCGATGAGCCGGGAGACCGTGTGCCGCTCCATATACTCGGACATATCCACCCGGATCAGGGCCTTTTCGTCCCCGAAGAGCGCCTGCGCCAGCGCTCTGCAGAGCTCCGTTTTTCCCACGCCGGTGGGGCCTAAAAAGAGGAAGCTCCCGATGGGGCGGTTGGGATCGCTGAGCCCCACGCGGCTCCTTCTTACAGCTCCTGCCACGGCCTTCACCGCTTCCTCCTGACCCACCACCCGGCGGCGGAGGGTCTCCTCCAATCGAAGGAGCCTGCTGCTCTCGTCGTCGGTGATTCCGGTGACCGGGATGCCGGTCCAGAGGGAGATGATCTCCGCCACGTCCTCCGGCTTCACCGGACGCCGCAGCCCCGCATTGGTCTGCTCCCAGCTGTCTCTGGCGTCCTCCAGCTGCTGGGTGAGCTGCCGTTCCCGGTTTCGAAGCTCCACCGCCTTCTCGAAGGCCCTTGTGCGGACGGCCTCGTCCAGCTCCCTGCGGCAGGTGAGCAGATCCCGTTCCCCCAACCGAAGCTGTTCCGGCAGCTGCAAAGCCTGGAGCCGTACGCGGCTGGCCGCCTCATCGATCAGATCAATTGCCTTGTCCGGCAGCCAACGGTCGCTGAGATACCGGACGCTCAGCCGCACCGCCGCCTCGATGGCCTCGTCGGTGATCCGAAGATGGTGGTGCTGCTCCAGCCGTTCCCGGATGCCCTTGAGGATGGTCACGCTTTCCTCCGCCGTGGGCTCTGAGACCTTGATGGGCTGGAACCGGCGCTCCAGGGCCGCGTCTTTCTCAATGTGCCTCCGGTATTCCTCCAGTGTGGTGGCGCCCACCACCTGCACCTCGCCGCGGCCCAGTGCGGGCTTTAAGATATTCGCGGCGTCGATGGCCCCCTCGGCGCTGCCGGCCCCCACGATGGTGTGGAGCTCGTCGATGAACAGGATCACGTTCCCGGCACGGTGCACTTCTTTGAGCACGGCCTTCACCCGCTCCTCGAAGTCGCCGCGGTACTTGGTCCCCGCCAGCATGGCCGTGAGATCCAGACTCACCACCCGCTTGTTTTTGAGCTCTTCGGGCACGGTTCCCGCCTGGATCCGCTGGGCCAGCCCCTCTGCCACGGCTGTTTTGCCCACGCCGGGCTCCCCGATGAGAACGGGGTTATTTTTGCTGCGTCGGGAGAGGATCTGTACCGCCCGCTCGATCTCCCGCTCCCTGCCAATCACCGGGTCCAGCCGGTTTCCCGCCGCCAGCTCCGTGAGATCCCGGCTGTACTGATCCAGAGTTTTGGTCTCGGCCCTGCGCACCGCCGGGCGGGTGACGGTCTGCTGGCTGCTCTGCTGGGGCTGCTCCGATCTTTTTCCGAAAACGTTCAGAATCTCCGTGTAGATCGCATTCAGATCCCCGCCGGAGGCCACAATGATCCGCGCCCCGGCGCAGTCATACTCCCGCACCAGTCCCATGAGCAGGTGCTCCGTGCCTACATAGCAGTGCCCCAACCGCCGCGCGTCCTCAGCGGCCAGCTCGATGACCTTTCTGGCTCTGGGGGTGAGGCCCTGATCCGGCGCGCCGGGGACGCCTCTGCCTACGGTGTCCACCACCATCCGGCTGAGCATCTCCTCATGGAGTCCCTGGCCTGCCAGGATCCTGGCGCCCAGACCGTCCCGCTCCCGCACAATGCCCAGCAGCAAATGCTCCGTGCCCACGTAGCTGTGGCCCAGGGCGGCGGCCGCCTCGTGAGATTTGGTAATGGCGGTGGAGGCCCGCTCAGTAAATCGGTCGCTGCCTCGCATCCGATCCCTCCTTCAACTGTCAATGCTTCTATTATCCCCGATCCGGCCAATAGAACCTGCCGAAAATCGGGATACTGTTAGAATCTTTCCAGCCGGGAACTTTTTTTATACCTGCAGCGTCAAAACCAGCGAAAAGAGAAAAACAGAAAACCCTGATCAAAAGAGAAGGGGGTGGGTCCGAAGACTTGCTTTAGGCAAATAGGAGTTAGTCAACGCTAAGTTGAAAAATTGTCTAATTGGGACTTGATTTTTCAAAAATATGTGTTACAATGCATTCGTCGAAACGTAGTTTCATCATTCTTGCGTAATAGGAGGTTCATCAAAATGGCATATGTGATTACTGACGATTGCGTCAAGTGCGGCAGCTGCGCTGCTCAGTGTCCCATGGAGGCTATCTCCGAGGGTCCTGACAAGTTCGTGATTGATGCTGACGTGTGCGTTGAGTGCGGCGCCTGCGCTGCTCAGTGCCCGGCTGAGGCCATCACCCTCTAATTTGAAACAAACACGGAACACCCTCCGACTTTGGTCGGAGGGTGTTTTCGCTGTATTTGGGTTAGTTGAGAAACTCCACTTTTCCGGTGTCGATGTGATAGAGGGCACCGAGAACCCTGAGCCCGTGTTTTTCCTGCTTCTGGATCTCGAGACTGTGCTCGATCTCAGCCACAGAATGACGGACGTTTTTGATGCAGGCCTGGGTTTCGTCCTGTTCGTCTCCGATGGCGAAGCTGATCTCGTCAGTGATGAATTTGATGTAGCCCTCGGGGTCATGGTTCATGGCCGCGTCCACCGCGCCGCAGAGGGTGTGGCCCAGCACCACAATCAGCTCGGTGCCGAGGTGCCCGGCGGCGTATTCGATGCTGCCCAGCTGGTGGTTGTCGATGACGTTTCCCGCCACCCGGATCACGAACAGATCTCCGATCCCGGCAGAGAAGATGGCCTCGGGGATCACCCGGCTGTCGGAGCAGGTGATCACGATGGCATAAGGGCTCTGTCCGTGCTTCGCGGTCCGCATGCGGATCTCGCTGCCGGTGTTGCCGATGCTGTGCTCCCGCTCTACATAGCGGAGATTCCCGGTTTTCAGTTTTTCCAGGGCTTCATTTGCGTGCATATTCTCACCAGGATTTCGAATCGTCAAAGTCCACCAGGTCGGGGCGCACGGGCTCCTCGCCCATGACGGTGGTCATGTACATGTTCACCTGCTGGCGCATCTCCCGCTTGGAGATCGTTCTGGGATCCAGCAGATCCTGGGCCACCCAGAGCAGCCGGATGTTCCGCTCGTTGGCCTGCTCGTCGAAGAGGGACTGAGACCGTCCATGCCCTTGCAGGAGATCTGGTCGTACATCAGCACGAAGTCGCAGTTATACTGCTCGCAGACGGTCCACAGCTCGTTGAGCACGTTCCGGTAGCCGCCCTTGGTGTGCTTGCGCATGGTGCAGCGCTGATAGGTGAGGGCCAGATCCCGGAGGGCGTTTTCGTGGCTGGAGGTGTCGATGATGACGTCGGAGATCAAAGTCTCCATGGCCGCCACCACATAGATGCCCCAGCACTCCTGGGCCCAGATGGAGAAGTCGGGATAGAAGTTCGCCGGGCAGGACCACTCCACGCAGCGGTGGCGCATCTCCTTGACGCAGGGGGCCTTGGCCTGATAGCCGCGCATCATGATCTCGTTGACCTTTTTATCGGTCTTGAGGAAGTTTTTGTCCATGCCGCCGGAGAGGTGGTAGAAGAACATCCGGTAGATCCAGAAGGTCTCGCCGGTCATCTGGGGGTAGGGGGTGCGGTTGACCTCCCACTTGGCCAGCTCATAGCGGGTCTCCTGGTTGTAGACCTCCATGGCGCTGAGGAAGGTGTCCCAGTTGAAGGTCTCGCCGCTGACGTCCTCGATGAACTTGATCAGCTCCTTCATCTCCTCCACGGCGTAGGGCTGCACCTCCTCCTCGGTGTACCGGATCGGCACGCCGTAGGGGTGGGAGGGGAGTTTAAAATACCGCTCCTGGAAGGCCGAGGTCATCACGGAGCCGTCGCAGGGCATGTTGCAGCTGATGATGCAGCAGCCGATCTTCGGATAGTCGTCCCGGAGGGCGCAGCCGGTCTCTGCCGAGGGCAGGGGGCAGACGTCCGCCGGAATGCCGAAGTTCTCCGAGGCGTCCAGATAGGGCGGCACGATGTTCTGGTCCAGAATGCTGGTCAGGAAGATGGGCATGGTCTGGGCCGGGATGCCGATGAGATTCGGAAAGCCCGCCATGATCTCGCAGGGGATCAGCTCGTCAAACAGAACGATCTTTTTCGCCTTCTTGTTGCCGGGGTGGAAGTTTTCGTCGGCAGAAAAACTGTCATACAAAAACTGCGTGGCCTTTTTCACGATCCGGTCATACTGAAGTCTCGCCATGCGGAGCTGGTTGCCGCGCATGCCGAGGGTGGCGCGATCCACGAAGGCGGGGTAGGAGAGGTAGGTGGCGAACCACTGGTAGCGGAAGAGGGCTTTGACGATGTTCAGAGGGCCTTTTGCCACCAGCAGGGCCATGTCCTTCCAGACCTTCAGCCACATGTAGAAGTTGTAGACGTCGTCCTTCAGCCCGCGGAACTCCCGATACCGGAAGTTGCCGGTCTTGGGGTTGAAGCGGTAGGTGTAGTCGTTGATGTGCCGGAAAAACTCCGGGATCTGTTTCGGATTGGGCAGCTTCATGGTCAGCGCACTCCTTTCTCGGCTTGGATCTGCTTGATCTCCAGACTCTCGATGAAGGCCTGCACGCGGGTGCGCAGCTGGCCGCTGGAGCCGGTGGCGTTCTGCCGGTCGATGGCCACCGAGGGGATGCCGTAGTCGTGGGTGATGACGTAGCTGGCCAGGGCACGCTCATAGCCCCAGAACTCGCAGAACTTCAGCTGCTCGTACAGGACGCCCTGGGCGTGATAATCCTTCACCAGATCATAGACCGTCTGGTGCCGCTCATGGACCTTTTCCTTGGACATATACCGGGGACACTGGCTGGTGGTCAGATAGTGTCTTGCGATGGCCTCCAGCACCGGCATGCCCTCGGGGAGCTCAATGACTTCTCTGCCGGGCTTGGAGCCGAAGCAGAATCGGTCCACCACGATCAGCGCGCCGGTGTCCTCCACCAGCTTGGTGAAGCCGGGATCGTCGATCTCGCTGCCCACCACGGCGATCTTCACGCGCCAATTCTTTTTGGCGTCGGGCTTGCGGGTCTTCAGCTCCTCGGCGGTCTCCCGGAGCATGGGGAGAATCAGCGCCTTGGGGCAGGTGTAGCTCACCAGATTCAGAATGTGGAACTCATAGCCCGTGATCCTGGGATTCTCCTCTTTCCGGTACTGGCCGATCTCGGTGATCAGCCGGCAGACCTCGTTGTGGAGCTCCACGGCCTTGCGCATGGCGTCCTCGCTGACGTCCACGCCGTAGACCTCATGCAGCGGATTGAGAACCTTCACCTTCAGCTGATCCACGTAGTGCCGCACGGTGTTCTCCGTGACCTTGAAGGGCATGTCCAGGAAGCTGACGAAGAACTTCTCATTGGGTACCAGCTTCATGATCTCGAAGTGCTCCAGGGTGCGGTTCATCTCCGAGCAGGTCTCGGTGCCCATGATGGCGGAGAGGAAGTTGTAGCCCCCCTCAATGCCGCGCTCCAGCAGGGATTTTGCGTAGTCGCAGATGAAGTTTGCCATGTAGTAGCCCGCGATGTCCATGGAGCCGGTCAGCGGCGCCCGGAGCCGGACGGAGAAGCAGCCTGGGAGGTTTAACAGTACCTCCGGCATGTGGTAGCAGGTGTAGCCCAGGGCCAGCTGGCCGTCCTCCACCGCCTGACGCACCAGCGGATTGTTGGCGCTCTCCAGCAGCTGCTCAAAGGTGTACAGGTGTTTCAAGTCCTTCATAGACGCACCTCAATTCTAAAATGGATGCCTCCATTATACAGCCAATTTGACCGCTATGCAAGAATAAATCGGCCACGTGTCCGGAAAAGTGCACAATAAACAACATTTTCCAGCCCAACGAAAGATTGACAGGATGCGGACGGATTTGTTACAATGGACAAAAATCCAACCGGGAGGGAATGCCCATGAAGCCGGAGTTTGCGAATGTGTTCAACATCTCCAGCAACGATTCCAAAAACGAGTGCTCGCTGAGCTTCTACCACATGTACATGAAGCACAACTACACCCCCCAGAAGCAGGGCCTCATCGACATGCCGGAAAAGAACGTCGATGAGGTGGCCAGCGTCATGCTCACCCGGGAAGGAGCCCTCGCGCTGCTGCGTCTGCTGCAGAAAACCTTTGGCGAAGAATTCGAATAAATCACACAATAGGAGAAGATACCATGCACGAACTTGGAACTGTTTTTTACGTTCTCGACCGGGTCGAGGAGCTGTGTGACGAGCACGATCTCAAAGAGGTCGGCAGCGTGACCCTGGAGGTGGGTGAGGTCAGCGGCATCATCCCCATGTATCTGACTGACTGCTGGGGCTGGGCCATCAAAAAGCGCAGACCCGCTCTGCACAACACGGAGCTGAAGATCGAGACCCTCAAGGCCATCACCTACTGCGAGGCCTGCGGGAAGACCTATGACACCGTGCCCCAGGGAAAAATCTGCCCCCACTGCGGCAGCGGACAGACCTACCTTTTGACCGGAAACGAATACAACATCAAAGAAATTGAGGCCTGCTGAAACAGGCCTCTTTTTTGAATGGGTGATTTCATGAAATTTACTGGAACCTATGCGATTCTGGAGACTGCGGGTCAGCGGCTGGCGCTGGTGATCCCGCCGACGCCCCACGAGGTCTGTGAAGAGATGGATCAGGCGCTTCAGGCGGATCGGGTGGGCTTTCTCTGCAATCCCGTGAGCGGCGGAAACGTCCGGGTGGAATGTATCCGGGGCAATGCCGATACGAACCTGCTCCGTGCGGCTGGATACTTTTATGCCAAGCAGCAGGGGATGGAGGGCATGTCCTTCGTCCTCACCGAGGGCAGCGGCATCCCTGATGCTCGTGCCGTGGTGGCGAATGTGGAGCATGAGACCGCCTCCGCGGTGCTGCCGCTGCCGGAGCGGCTGGAGTGGCGTGAGACCGGCGTGGACGCGGTGCTGGACGGCGTGTTGTATCACGTGACCACCGGGGACGAGTCTTTCTCTGACGGCGTCACTGTGCATTTGGATCCCGCTGACAGCAGCATCGACTGCAATTCCGCCGAGGCCGCCGCAGCCGCCGCGATCTGGCTCACCAGAGATCTGCAGGACGGCACCATGGAGCTGAACATCGGCGTGGGGGACAAGGTGCTGGAGATCGGCCTCCGGAAGGACGCGGGGGAAGTCACCGGCCTCAGCGTCGGCGGCGAGATGCGCCTTCTGGATGTGCGCGTCTGGGAGCTCAGCGTATGATTCAGACCGTACTGCTGGATCTGGATGACACGATCCTGGATTTTCACAAGGCCGAGGGCATCGCCCTGCGGAAGGCACTGACCGAGATGGACGTGCCGGTCTCCGACGAGATCGCGGAGCGCTACAGCGAGATCAACGCCGCCCAGTGGCGCGCTCTGGAGCGGGGAGAGATCACCCGGCAGCAGGTGCTAACACGAAGATTTCGGCTCCTTTTCGACGAGCTGGGTCTGGAGCGCTCCCCGGAGGAGACCCAGAAGCGCTATGAGCATTATCTCAGCCAGGGGCACTATTTCCTCCCCGGGGCGGAGGAGCTGCTGGAGACTCTGTATCAAAAATACGACCTCTATCTGGTCTCCAACGGCAACGCCGTGGTGCAGGCGGGGCGGCTCAAAAGCGCGAACATCAGCCATTTTTTCCGGGAGATCTTCATCTCCGAACACATCGGCGCCGACAAGCCCAGCAGGGAATACTTCGACCGCTGCTTTGCGCGCATTCCGGGCTTTCAAAAAGAGACCGCCATCCTCGTCGGCGACAGCCTCACCAGCGACATCCGCGGCGGCATCAACGCCGGCGTCCGCACCTGCTGGTTCAATCCAAACCACAAGCCCAGGAACCCCGAGATCCCTCCTGACTACGAGATCGACAAGCTTTCCGACCTCCCGCCGCTGCTGGAACGAATCTAAACCAACTGCCATCCTGTTTTAGGACGGCAGTTTTTGTTTCAAATGATAGTTTGTCGGGGAACTAAGATAGAATCCGTAGGGCGGGGACCTGTGCCCCGCCGTTACATGGGCAGCACATTCAACGCGGCGG
>CADCQK010000214.1 GCA_902803575.1 Oscillospiraceae bacterium | reverse complement strand
CACCTCATCAGTCTCGCTTCGCTCGACAGCTTCCCCTCAAGGGGAAGCCTTTCGAAGTGGAAGCTTCGCCCCGTTAAACTCCAATTTGAAACGCCGCCTTGCGGCGGCGCTTTATGATTTAGAACAGAGAGATGCCCCAGACGATGATGGGGGCGATGAACATGGCGGGGATATAATCCGCCACCTTGAATTTGGAGAGCCCCAGCAGATTCGTCGCGATGGCGATCAGGATCAGGGAGCCGGCGGCGGTCATATTCGCAACGGCTGCGGTGGTGAGCACCGGGGTCAGCACACCGGCCAGCATGGTCAGCGCCCCCTGGAACACCAGCACAAAGGCCGCCGAGAGCATCACGCCGATGCCCAGCCCGGAGGCCAGCATCATGGATGAGAAAAAGTCCAGGGTGGCCTTGGCATAGAAGGTGGTGTTCTCCCCCTTGATGCCGGACTCGATGGCGCCGTTGATGGTCATGGCGCCCACGCAGAACAGGAGGCTCGCCGTAACGAAGCCCTCGGCCACGGTGACCTTTTCGCCCTCGCCCCGGTTGAAGCGGCCTTCCACCCACTTGCCCAAGCGGTTCACCGCGTCATCGATGCCCAGCAGCGTGCCCACGATGGCGCCCAGCACCATGGCCGCGATGACCACCAGGATGTTTTCACACTCCAGCGACCCGCTGACGCCGATGTAAACCGTGCACAGGCCCAGGGCGATCATCACCGCGCCGGACACCCGCTCGGGGATGCCTTTTTTGAACAGGAGCCCCAGCAGACTCCCCACGATCACCGTTCCGGTGTTGACCAAAACACCCGTCAGGCTCAAGAAAACCACCTCTTTCGAAAAATCGCGTTATTCTACCATATTTTATCAGTTCTGTAAAGCCTCCTGCAGCATCCCCCGCAGGGTCTGCACAAAGGAGCCCGCCGCGGTGCTCAGACCGCTTTTCCTCCGGTAGAGGATGCCCACCGAGCGCATCAGCGGCGGATCCAGGGGTCTGGCCTCCACCCGGTAGTCGGTGCGCTGGAGCAGCACCTCCGGCAGGATCGCTACGCCAAGATGGTTTTCCACCATGTTCAGCACGCCGTAGTCGTCCGCCACCCGATACTGTACGTTCAGCTCCGAGTGCTCCTTCAGAAACTCCGTCAGCGTGGCGCCGCCGCGGCCCTCCTCCAGCAGGATGAAGGGCTCTTCGCTGAGAAACTCCAGCGGGATCCGCTCCAGTGCGGTCAGGGGGTGATCCTCCGGCAGCACCGCCACATAGGCGTCGTCGTAGAGAGGCTCGGCAGCCAGCTCCGTGGGGCGGGCCAGGTCCGTGAAGCTGAAGTCCACCACACCCTCGCGCACCATGTCCTCCATCTCCGGGTACAGGCCCTGATGGAGCTCGAAGCGGATGCCCGGGTGCGCCTCCTTGAACCGCTTGATGGCCGGCGGCAGCAGACTCCCCGTCACGCTGGGAAAGGCGCCGATCCGCACCGCGCCCTGCTCCAGACCCCGAAGCCCCGCCGCGTGGTCGAAGAGCTTCCGCTCCGCGTTGGCCAGCTCCCGGATGTCCGCAAGCAGGGCCTCCCCCTCCCGGGTCAGCGCCGCGCCGGTCCTGGAGCGCAGCAGCAGCGTCACCCCCAGCCGCTCCTCCAGGGTCTTGACCATCTGGCTCACCGCCGACTGGGTGTAGCCCATGATCCGCGCCGCGCCCGAAAAGCTCCCGGACTCCAAAACGGTCAAAAGCGCCTCATAGGGACTCGCCATGCGCTCCCCTCCGATCCATAAGAAATTTTAATTTGTCTATTAGAAAAATTCTCTTTACTAATCGATGCCTGCATTATATAATAAAATCAATCAGAAAACAATCCGTATTTTCGGTTTTGTTTTCGATCTCTATTTCTCCTGAAATAAGAAGTATCCCGTCGGTTTGTCCGTTCCGGCGGGATACTGCTTTTTATTGAGTGAAGATCACCCCAGAAACGCAAGGGGGGTGTAAGGTACATCCTTTTCACAAGACTTTTGTAATTCTTCAACGCATCGGCCATGAGATTGCCTCCAACACCTCATTCCGATAGGAATTAAATACTGTTTACTGCTGATTGGTCACGTGTCAAATCTGAAAAAGTAGAACAGATTGGTGTCTGTATCATACGCAGCGATCTCGAAGTTATAGGACAATCTGTCAAACAGCCCGGAATCATCTGCCGAATCCGCAGACTGCTCGTCCACAAACCTGTAATAGCCATGTTCTATTTCAGGCCAATGCGCTTCTTCCGCAAGTTTATATCCATAGACCCCTCCATCCTTTTCGCCTCCGTACATCAGGAGATTCAGATTCTCGGAAAGCGGCATCGGCTTCCATTCTCTCACGATGCTGAGCGCTTCTTCCGGATTGGAAGAGCAGTCCAGGATCAGATAATAGCTTCCGTCCCCATGAAAACCGCCGTGGGTGTCTTCTTCTGCGACGATTGTGTATTCCGTCTTGTCAAACCCCATATACGCTCCATGGCCGCCGTTTCCAAACCCGCATCCGGAAACGACCATACAGAGCATCACAACAGCGATGCAGATACGCATGATTCTTTTTCGCATCCTGTCATCCCCCCTGTCCTTGGTAAGAAAAGATTTTATAATACCCCGCTAAACCGAATCTACATCAGCAAGGTATTGATTACAGCCATATCGTCATTCTGCTTTCGGATTTCCTTT
>CADCQK010000213.1 GCA_902803575.1 Oscillospiraceae bacterium | reverse complement strand
GGAAACTGTCGAAAGATAAGAGGAGGATAATCAAATGAGCGAAAAGAAGATTGGCGCCGAGCCCGTGTACGACGCGCGGAAGCTCGGTACCCCCCGTATGCTGGTGCTGGGTCTGCAGCACATGTTCGCCATGTTTGGCGCCACCGTTCTCGTCCCGATCCTGACCGGTCTGGACATCGCCACCACCCTGCTGTTTGCGGGCTTAGGCACCCTGCTGTTCCACCTGCTGACCAAGTTCAAGGTGCCCGCCTTCCTGGGCAGCTCCTTCGCCTTCCTGGGCGGCTACGCGGCCATCGCTCCGCTGGTGGACGGCGCACCCAACACCGAGATGATCCCCTACGCCTGCTTCGGCGTGGCCTGCGCGGGTCTCATGTATGTGATCCTTTCCGCCCTGTTCAAAGTCTTTGGCGTGCAGAAGGTCATGCGCTTTTTCCCGCCCATCGTCACCGGTCCGATCATCATCGCCATCGGCCTCACGCTTTCCTCCTCTGCCATCAATAACTGCAATGCCAACTGGCTCATCGCCGTGGTTGCCATTCTGACGGTCATCGGCTTCAACATGTGGGGCAAGGGCATGGCCAAGATCATCCCGATCCTGCTGGGCGTTCTGGTGAGTTACATCCTCGCCATCATCGTGGATCCCGCGGTCCGCGCCAACGTGGCCACCTCCGTTGCGGAGGCCAAGTGGTTCGCCCTCCCCATCGTCTGGGAGAACAGCGTGTTCCATCTGTTCAGCTCCGGCGTGAACAGCGGCCTGCTGCTCACCGCCATCTTCACCATCATGCCCCTGAGCCTGGCCACCATGGTCGAGCACATCGGCGACGTCTGCGCCATCAGCTCCACCTGCGAGCAGAACTTCATGCAGGATCCCGGCTTCCACCGCACCCTGCTGGGCGACGGTCTGGCCACCACCCTCGCTTCCCTGTTCGGCGCCCCCGCCAACACCACCTACGGTGAGAACACCGGCGTTCTGGCCCTGAGCCGCGTCTATGATCCCCGGGTCATCCGCATCGCCGCCTGCTTCGCCATCATCGTGAGCTTCTGCCCCAAGTTCGCCGCTCTGATCTCCGCCATGCCCACCGCCACCATCGGCGGCGTCAGCCTGGTGCTCTACGGTATGATCTCCGCCGTCGGTGTC
The DNA here is from genome assembly GCA_902803575.1 of Oscillospiraceae bacterium. Classification (GTDB taxonomy): domain Bacteria; phylum Bacillota; class Clostridia; order Oscillospirales; family Oscillospiraceae; genus CAG-103. The sequence continues at coordinate 22,235 of CADCQK010000213.1, read as the reverse complement.
CGCAACGTCGTGGAAAACCAGGTGGACTTCACCAACACCCGCAACGTCATCATCGCTGCTCTGATCCTGGTTCTGGCCATCGGCATCAACTACTCCGTCGGCAGCATCCAGATCAGCGAGCACGTCTCCCTGTCCGGCCTCGCCGTCGCTTCCCTGGTGGGCATCGTCCTCAACGCGGTGCTCCCCGGCAAGGACTACGAGTTCGTTCAGGAGGAGAAGGGCTCCACCAGCGTGGACTTCAAGGTGTAATTCACCACAGTCAAAAAAACAGACACCGGACAGTCATTCGACTGCCCGGTGTTTTTTGCTTGATTTGAAGAATCAGAAATTTCTTCTTTACAATTGATGAAGAATTTGCTATAATACCTTTCGCTGGTTTGAAACCGGCGTATGCGGCTGTAGCTCAGCTGGATAGAGTGCCAGACTCCGACTCTGGAGGTCGTGGGTTCGAATCCCGTCAGCCGTACCAAATATCCTCACCTACGTGAGTGGGTGGGGATTATTGCTGTTAGGCTCGGGATTCGAAGTTTATGCCCTTCATGGGTAAATCCCGTCAGCCGTACCAAAAATCCTCATCCGCGTCAGCGGGTGGGGATTTTTGCTTGTAGGCTCGGGATTCGAAGTTTATGCCCTTCATGGGTAAATCCCGTCAGCCGTACCAAAAATCCCGTCCACGTCTGTGGGCGGGATTTTTCTTGATATTTGGTTATTGTGCGGCGCGGTATTCCTCCAGAACGCAGTTCCAGAAAACCTTCCCTTCTCTGGAGAGGCTGCGGCCCTTTCTTCTGAGCATGGCAAACTCCCACCGGGGTCCCTCGTCTCCGAGACAGAAGAAGCCGAGATTCGGCAGGATATCCTGGGCGTTCTTCTCCTCGAAGATATAGTCCGGGATGTAGGCAAAGCCGCTGTCCGGCCCGGCGGCCAGACTGTTCAGAATGCCGTAGAGATTCGACATGGTGATCCGCCGCACGGGATCCGCTCTGTGGAGCTGCAGGTGATTCTGCTCCAGCTTGTGCAGCACATACTCCGGCGCCATCTGATAGAAGATCTGATCTTTCAGCACCTCCGGCTCCACGCTCGCAGGATGCTCCGCCGAGGTCTCTGCTCCATTGAGAATGGGGCTCAGCTTGTGGCAGACCAGATAGACCTGCTCCAGACCCAGAGGCTGCTCCACGCACTGCTCGTCCTCTTCCCCGCAGGAATAGCCGAAGCCGATCTCCAGTTCTCCCTTGGCGATCCGGTCCCGGACGGTCTGGGCCGTGCCCTCCCAGATGGAGAGCTCGATGCCCGGGTTGTCCCGAATGAATCTTGGCAGCACGGCTCTGGTGAGGGTCATGCCCTTCTGCAGCGGCACGCCCACCTTCAAAACCGACTGATGATGGGGACGATAGGCGTCCAGCTCTCGCAGGAGCTTCTGCTCCCGCTCGTACTGGTCCTTCAGATAATCATAGTAGACCCGTCCCGCGTCTGTGATGCGCATGGGCGAGAAATGCCGGTCCATCAGGATCACGCCGAGATCCTGCTCCAGCTTGTTCAGATACTGGGTCAGCGAAGGCTGCGACACCATAAGCTGCTCCGCGGCGCGGGTCAGGTTCTTCTGCTCCGCAATGGTGAGGTAGTAATATCTTCTTCCAGTATTCATATCATATTCCTTTGCCGTCGTGATGGATGATTCTTGTCTTTTTGGTCCATTATACCCTCACATGTGAGGATTGTCAATTTGTAATCAAATATGTTTTTCACTTGACAATACAAAAAAGTGTATTCTGCACGGCCCAGAACCTGCTTCATCCGGCGAAAAACCATAATAACAGAATTATAATAAGGATGAAACTGGTATTTTACTTTTGTTGGAATCTATGTTAGGTTATTATCAGAAAGACTCAAAATCTTCATACAACGTCTTTTTGTTTTCCTTTTCTCTCTTTTTTCTCTCAGAAAAACGGCAGTCCGTACGGGCTGCCGTTTTTCTGCTGTCTGGTTGTTTCAGCCTCTGGAGAGGATCACCTGAGCGGTGTTCTCCAGGGTGTCGAGGTTGATGACATTGACGCAGTCGCTGCCGACCACATAGAACCAGCTGCCGATGTAGAGGCCGCGGTTCTGCCAGTCCCACTCGCTGACGGCGATCTCCTTGGTGAGCTGGAAGCCGCTGTCCGGGCTGTAGCTGTAGATCAGATAGCTCCCCTCCGCCGGGAAGGCGATGAGATTCCGGTCGTGATCCACCAGAATGGCCTTGTGGTTATAGAGCGCCTCGGAGTAGTCGGCGTCGATCTCCAGGGTGCTGAGCTCCTTGAGGTTCGACGGATCGGAGGTATCGATCATGACCATCTTCATGCCGTCCATTCTGGCGATGGTCTCGCCGTTGTCATTCTCGACCTCCTGGGTCTGCATTCCGAGGCCGAAGAGCTTCCCCTCCTCCCAGATGTGGAGGTAGTCGGAATAGCCCGGGAGCTCCACGGCTCCGGTGACAGTCGGCTTGGCGGGATCGGAGAGATCCACGGCGAAGATCGGGTCCACGGTGCGGTAGGTGCACAGATAGCTCCAGTCGCCGCTGAAGCGGACGGAGTAGACGAATTCGTCCTCGGCGATGCCGGTGACGCTGCCCACAGGCGACAGCGCAGAATCCAGCACATAGACGCTGGTGGAGGAGGCGGTGCTGCCGGGCTTGTAATTCTGGAAGTCGTTGGCCTCGTCCACGTAGATCTGATAGGTCTCGCTCTGGACGTTGGTCACGAGCCGCAGATTACCGTCCTTTTCATCCATGGAGAACTGATTGTTCAGGGTGCCGGGGACGGAGCCGGTGGCGGCATAGGTCAGCTCGCCGTCCGCCACGGAGAAACGGTGGATGGTGGTGGTGGACTCGCTGACGTGGGAGGTGACTATGTAGGGCGCCTCCTCGGTCTCACTGGTGACGGTGTCGTTGTACTGGCTGTCGGCCAGATAGAGGTTTTCCGTGTTCATGTAGACCATGCTGCCGCCGCCGAGAATCGACTGGCTGTTGATGAGGTCCGCTGCGGAGACGTCGTAGCTGGCCAGCACGGAATAGGTGGTGGAGCTTCCCCCGGGGAGAATGCCGATGGTGCCGCATTCCACAGGCTGCTTGGCCCCGTCGGTATAGAGGCAGGGCACGAAGGTCTCGTTGTTCTTTTCATCGGGATCCCAGACGTTGTAGGCAGTGGCGATGAACAGCTTGTCGCCGATCATCCGGGAGTCGATCAGATAGCCGTCCTGGCCCAGGGTCTTGACGATCTGGGGCGCGGCGGGGTTGGAAATATCCAGGATGTCCACGGCGATGTAGTCCTCTCCGCTCTCGGTGCCGCCCTTCTCCTCCCAGCTGTACTTGTCAGAGAGGATCACCGCCCGGTCGTCCCGGATATAAAGGGCCGTGGGCTGCTTCTGACTGGTGTGGGCGGAGCCGTCCTCGTTTTCCACCCGATCCCAGGCCTCGCCGATGATGGTGTGGGAGACCTCGGTGACGGCGCCGTTGTCCGCCTTCATGATGATGAGCTCATAGTCTCTGAGGATGTAGAGATAAGTGCCGTCGGTCTTGACGATGTCGCCCTCGTCCACGCCCTGGACCTGCACGTTGGTCATGGAGTAGAAGGTGCCCTCGCCTTCCCCGTCGCCCTGGCCTTCGGCGGCTGCGGCGTTGGCATCGGCAAACTCTGCGGTGGCGTTCATGCCGTAGTAGATGCTGTTTTTCACCTCGCGGGCTGCCTCGGCGTCTTTGATGGCGTCGGAGACCTCGTCATAGCTCTCCGCGAAGTGCAGCACCGGACGCACCGGCGCGGCGGCCGCAGGCTCCGTGGAGGCGCTGGGCTCCGGGTTTTCCGCAGTCTGCTTTCCGCAGCCGGACAGGACGCCCAGCAGCAGACAGCAGATCAGAATCATGGATGCGATCTTTTTCAGTTTCATGTTATCCACCTCATTTTGAAAGGTCAGTGTTTTGACGGATACGCTTCACAAAAGGTTCCGATAAAACAGCATGCCGCAAATTCGGCACGCTGTATGCTTATCCGAGAAGATTCTTTTTCGCTGCCATGGCGGCGTTGGTGAGGATCGTGGCGTCCATGCCGAGGGTGACGCTGCCGTAGCCCAGATCAAAGTCCTGCCTGGCAGCAGCCTCGTTGGCGGCGAAGATGAAGGAGAACTTGTTCTTTTCAGCGCAGACCTTTTGGATGTGGGCGATGGCGTCCCTGACCTCAGGATCGTCGAACCTGCCCGGCTTGCCGAGCGCGGTGCTCAGATCGAAGGGGCCCACATAGACGCCGTCGATACCGGGCACATCGAGAATATGCTCCAGATCGTTCAGGCACTCCACGGTCTCGCACTGGGGCAAGAGCATGGTCTCGCTGTTGGAGACCTCGAAATAGTGTTCCAGCCCCTGCTGCGCGTATTCCTCATACCAGAAGCCGCTGCCGGCGGTGTTGGCCACGCCCCGCTTGCCCAGAGGCAGATACTTGCCGTATTCCACGATCTTCTCCACTTCCGAGACCGTCCGAACGTCCGGGATCACCAGGCCCATGACCCCCACGTCCAGCAGACGCAGGATGGAAGGACGGCTGATCTCCGAGACTCTGGCGAAGGGCGTGAGGCCATAGAGCTTCGCTGCCCGGACATACTCCAGGGTCGTCTGCGGATCAAAGGGTCCGTGCTCGTTGTCGATGATGATATAGTCCAGCCCCGCGAGGCCCAGGCACTCCGCCACAGTAGGGCTGCCCAGCTCGAAGAAGGTGCCCAGGGTCTTCTCCCCCTGGAGCATTTTGGCTTTTACCTGATTTTTCATATTCGATCCTTTCTCAGAAGCCGCTCGGGCTCACTTGGTCGTTGCGTTCAGCGGGAGATAGTCTTCCATACTGCCGCGGATCATCTGCAGGTTCGGCACCAGCACCATCATGCCGCGGATGGTGGCGTTATAATAGGCGTTGTCCGCCGGGACGTAATAGGAGTCGATCCCGTGGCCGCCCCGAAGGATCATAAAGCCGTTGGCCACCAGCGAGAGGATCTGAACCGAGCTCTGATCTGTGGTCAGCTGCGGGATCAGCGCCTTGGCAAGGCTGATCAGGGTGGGAAGATTGCTCTTTCTCGCGGTTTCAAACACCGACATCAGCACATTCCGCTGTCTGCCCGTGCGGCCGAAGTCGCTGTCAAGCTTGCGGATGCGGGCATATTTCAGGGCGTGCTCGCCGTCCAGATGGTTCTTCCCCTCGGAGACGCCCACGATCCTGGCCTCCGCCGCGGTGAGCTCCACATCCACGCCGCCCACCGCGTCGATGACGGACTCAAAGCCGTTGAAATCCACCTCGAAGCAGGCATCCACATGGACGCCGAAGTTCGCCAGCAGCGTATCCTTCAGAAGCTCGAAGCCGCCGAAGGCATAGGAGGCGTTCAGACGATTGTCGGTATAGCCGGGGATGCGGACATAGAGGTCGCGCAGGAAGGACACCATGGAGATCTCCTTGGTCTCCTGATTCATGCTCACGACGATCATGGAGTCGGAACGCTGGCGTCCTTCACCGGGGCGGCGGTCCTGGCCCACCAGGAGGATGTTGATGAGATCCTCATCGTTCAGCGGCTCCACCTGAGCCCACTCCACATCCTTGGGATCCACCGTGTCCGGGCCATCGGTGTCGACCTCGAAATCCTCCATGGCGGGGTCGATCCGATCGCTGTCTGCCCGCCCGATCATGCCGAGCGAAATCAGGATAAACAGCACTGCAGCCAGCAGCAGCGCCAGAAACAGCAGCAGCGCCGTCGTCATCGGCGACATGCGACGGAGCTTCTTCGCCTGCTCCTTCGCTTTTCGTTTCAGTTCTTTTTTGTTTTCTTCCATGTTCATCCCTCCCGGGGTACTGCAATCAAAAAACACAGATCTCTGCAACAATTCGACAGATTTCCACGTTATTGATTATAGCAAAGACTGCTCCCTGAAGCAAGTGCCATGGGTTGTAGTTTCGACCGAAATATGATAAAATTTCACATGTATGTTTTTCCCGCAGAAAGGAATCCTGATATGAAGCAGCTGAAACAACGCAACCCCGCCTTCTGGGTCTCCTGCGCCGGCGTCATCGCCGTGGCAATGATGCTGATTCTCTGGTGGGGCAAGTTTTCCTATTATTCCGCCGGTGCCCGGATCTCCGCAGTCATCAGCGCGGCCCTTTTCGTCTGTGTAGGCATCCGCTTCGCGCCGGAGCTGGTGAAGTTCTGGTCGCCCTCTGTGCCGCTGGAAGAGAATCTCAGAGCAGATGCAAAGCCCGGCTTTCTGCCGAAGCTTTTTCTGGCGCTGCTGGGCTGGGATCTGCTGGTGCTGCTGATCGCCTGGCCCCTGCGGATCCTGCTCCACGGGGAGATGAGTCTCACCGACTCCATGACCGCATGGGTCTGCGGCGACGGGGTGCATTATCTCGACATCGCCAGAGACTGGTATCTCTCCGAGGGCAGCATCGACCGGCTGGTGCAGCTGGTGTTTTTGCCCGCCTATCCCCTGCTGATCCGCCTCCTGCACCTCGTCATCCCCAGCTGGACCTACGCAGCGCTGGCTGTCTCCGGACTCTGTTTTGCTTCGGCCGGCTGCCTGCTTTACAAGCTGCTGCGGCTGGATCTGGAGCACAAAGCGGCTGTGCGGGGCATCCTGCTGCTGTGCCTGACGCCGGGCTCCTTCTTCTTCGCAGCGCCCATGAGCGAGAGTCTGTTTCTTTTGAGCTGTGTGGGATGCATCTATTTTGCCCGCACCGAGCGCTGGCTCCCCGCCTGCCTCTTTGGGGCAGTGGGCGCCTTCACCCGCTCGCTGGGCGTGACGCTGATGGTGCCGCTGCTCACCGAGCTGATTGCAAAGCGGGTGCGCAGTGAGATCAGCATCAAAACCGTCCTGCTGCGCTGTCTGATGCTGCTGCTGATCCCCGCAGGCTTCGGGGTGTATGTGTATATCAACTACAAGGTGGCGGGCGATCCGCTGCAGTTTCTCACCTATCAGGCGGAGCACTGGAACCAGAAGCTGGGGCTGTTTTTCAACACCGCAGCCTATCAATTCGAATATGCCAAAGGCTCGGCCCAGGACAATATGGAAAACCTGCTGGGGCTGTGGCTGCCGAATCTCACCGCCCAGGCACTGAGCCTCGGGCTCATGATCTACGGGGCAAAGCGGCTGAGAGCCAGCTATACCACCTGGTATTTCGTCTACTTCTTCATCGCCATCGGCACCACCTGGCTGCTGAGCGCGCCCAGATACCTCATGGCCTTCTTCCCCAACGTGATCGTCCTCGCCGGCATCACCGAGCGCAACCGGCTCCGCTCTACCCTGCTGCCGGTGATGCTGGGGCTGTGGGGGCTATACTTCCTGGTGTTTCTGCTGCGGTGGCAAGTGTATTAAGGAGGAACGCTCTTGAACGCGCTGCAATTTGAGAAATCTCCCTATCTGCTCCAGCACGCGGAAAATCCCGTGGACTGGCTGCCTTGGGGCGAAAAGGCCTTTGAACGCGCAAAAGCCGAGAACAAGCTGATTTTTCTCTCCATCGGCTACGCCGCCTGCCACTGGTGCCACGTGATGGCCCATGAGAGCTTTGTCGATCCGGGCGTTGCAGCGATTTTGAATCACCATTTCATCAGCGTGAAGGTGGACCGGGAGGAGCGGCCCGACGTGGACAGCGTCTATATGGCTGCCTGCGCCGCCATGACCGGAAACGGAGGCTGGCCGCTGACGGTGCTGCTGACTCCGGAGCAGAAGCCCTTCTGGGCAGGGACCTATCTGAAAAAGCCGCAGCTGATCTCTCTGTTGAATGAGGCCAGCCGACTGTGGGAGCGGGATCCGGAGCGGATCGAAAAAAGCGGCGAGCAGATCACGGGCTTTCTCCAGAATGGCAACCAGCCCAAGCCCGGCGAGCCCTCGAAGGAGCTTCTGCGCACCGCTGTGGAGACCATGCAGCGACACTATGACAGTCTCTTTGGCGGCTTCGGCGCGGCGCCGAAATTCCCCACGCCCCACAATCTGCTGTTTTTGCTGCGTTATCATCTGCGGACCCAGAACGATGAGGCGCTTCGGATGGCAGAGGGCACGCTGGAGCATATGTTCCGCGGCGGGATCTTCGATCACATCGGCGGTGGCTTCAGCCGTTATTCCACCGACGGGAAATGGCTGGCGCCGCACTTTGAAAAGATGCTCTACGACAACGCGCTGCTGGCGATGCTCTACACGGAAGCATACCAGATGACCGGAGAAAAATGGTATGCCGATGTGGCCAGGCGGACGCTGGAATACGCCATCCGGGAGCTGAGAAACGACCCGGGCGGCTTCTGCTGCTCTCAGGACGCGGACAGCGACGGCGTGGAGGGAAAATACTATCTCTTCACCCAGGACGAGCTGTATCACCTGCTGGGCGCCGACGCACCGGGGTTCTGCCGCCGCTTCGGCGTCTCGAAAGAGGGCAATTTCCACGGAAAGAACATTCTGAATCTGATCGGGAATCCGAATTGGAAAAACGCGGCCTCCGGTTTGGAGACCACGTTGAGAGAAAAATTATACAATTATCGCAAAGGCCGCACCAAGCTGCTGCTGGACGACAAGGTGCTCACCGGCTGGAACGGCCTGATGATCGCCGCGCTGGCCAGAGCCGGGCTGATTCTGGAGGAGCCATTCTATCTCAGTACGGCGGCCCGGACGGTGAGCTTTATTGAAGAACATCTCCGGGAGGAAAACGGCAATCTGCTGGCGGTCTGGCGGGGTGAGGCCGTCCACCCGGCGAAGCTGGAGGACTGCACCTTCTACGCCTGGGGCCTGCTGGAGCTGTATCAGGTGACCTTCGATCCCGCGCTGCTGGAGAAGGCCGCGGCGCTGGCTGACCATCTGCTTTCAGATTTCTTTGATGAGGCATCCGGCGGGTTCTATCTCTACGGAATAAACGATGAACAGCTGATCACCCGCACCAAGGAGGTCTACGACGGTGCCCTTCCCAGCGGCAACGCAGCGGCGGCGCTGGTGCTCTCCCGACTGGAGCGGCTCACCGGGGAACCGAGATTCCGGGAGGCCGCTGAGAAACAGCTCCGGTTCCTGGCCGGCGCGGCACAGAAGCATCCGGATGCCCACTGCTTTACTCTTCTTGTGCTGACGGAGGCCCTCTGGGAGACCGAGGAGCTGGTGGTCTGCGCGAAAGAGGAACCCAACGAACTGCGGGAATATCTGAAAAAACCGCATCCCGGTCTCACGGTGCTGCTGAAGACCCCGGAGTCTGCCGAAGCGCTGGACAGGCTCGCGCCCTTCACGAGGGAATACCCGATTCCCGCTTCCGGCGCCATGTACTACCGCTGCCACGGCGGCGTCTGTCAGCGGCCAGCGAAAACCTTAATCTGAATTCGTCATAAGCCGGAAGGTCCGTCGATCATAGTCGATGAGGCCTTCCGCTTTCATTCTGCCCAGCTCCCGGCACATGGCGCTCCGGTCGATGGCCAGATAGTCCGCCAGCTGCTGCCGGTCGAAGGGGATCGTGAAAAGCTTTGTACCGGCTCTGCGGCGCTCGGCGTCCAGATAGCTCAGGAGCTTTTCCCGGGTGCTGCGTTTGGAGACATGGCGCAGCTTCTCCGTGAGAAGATAATTCTTCTGCGCCAGGATCCGCAGAAACCGGTGGAGCACCTCGGTAAACTCCGGACGAAACAGCCCGTCGATCCTGAGAAACAGCACCTCACAGGGCACGTCGGCCAAAACCGTCACCTGCACCGGCACGTCTCCGAGACAGGCGAACACCTCCGCGAACACCTCTCCCGGCCGGACGCTGCCCAGGATCTCCCGGTTGCCGTAGGCGTCCTCCCGCTCCAGCCTTGCCGCACCGGAGAGTACGATCCCGAAGCCGGTGACGGTCTCCCCTGCCCGCAGGATCACCGCGTCCCGGTCATAGCTACGACACCGGAGGGTCAGCTCCGACAAAAGCCGCTCCGCAGTTTCCTCGTTCAAACCAGAAAACAGCGGCGTTTTCAGCAGAAACTTCATAGATTCTTCCATGTTCCACCTCGTTTTGTTGCAAATGCAACTTACTATTTAGGGGTATTGTAGTATATTAGCATCAGAAAATCAAGCAGGAGGGTATTATCATGCTTCGGAAAATCATCAAAATCGACGAGGAGCGCTGCAACGGATGCGGCCTGTGCGCCAACGCCTGTCACGAGGGCGCCATCGACATCGTAAACGGAAAGGCCAAGCTCATGCGGGAGCACTTCTGCGACGGTCTGGGTGACTGTCTGCCCGCATGTCCCATGAACGCCATCAGCTTCGAGATGCGGGAGGCTCCCGGCTATGACGAGCAGGCGGTGCTGGCCGCAAAGCGGGAGAAGCAGGAAAAGAAAGCAGCAAAGGCCGCGGCACAGGGCGACGCCCCCAACGCGCTGGACAACTGGCCCGTGCAGCTGAAGCTGGTGAGCCCCTCCAGCCCGGTATTCTATCAGTGCGATCTGCTGGTGGCCGCCGACTGCACCGCCTACGCCTACGGCAACTTCCACAGAGATTTCGTGCAGGGCAAGGTGGTGGTCATCGGCTGCCCCAAGCTGGACGCCGCCGACTACGCCGAGAAGCTCACCGAGATCCTCAGAGAGAACGACGTGAAGTCCGTGACCCTGACCCGGATGTTCGTCCCCTGCTGCGGCGGCATGGAGTACGCCGTCCATCAGGCCATTGCAGGCTGCGGACGGGATATTCCGCTCCGCACCGTCACCATCGGGGCCGACGGCGCCATCCTCGCAGACGAGAAGCAGGGCTGAAACCCGAAATACATCAAAAACCCGGCTCGTGTGAGTCGGGTTTTGTCTTTTAGGATTGAAAGTAGGCTTCGATCTCCGCTTTCGTGGCGGTGCAGGAGCCCTGGATCATGGTGGTCTGTCCGCCGCCCTTCCCTTTCAGGGCAGCATTGATGGCCTTGGCCTCCACTCTGAGATCCACGGTGCGGCTGCCGATGATGTAGCGGTAGCCGTTTTTGTCGTCTCCGGAGAAGGCCGCGCAGACGCCGCCGCAAAGCGCCATCCCCGCGTTCACCAGTTCCCGCATGGCGATGGGATTTTCAAATTCGTCCACGATGCAGAGGTTTCCGTCGGTCTCATGGAGCGTTTTTAAACGCATATCGCAGAGCTTTTGATCCCGCTGGGCCACGGTGCGCTCCAGCTGCTCCTTCTCTGCTTTGAGCTTCTCCACCGCCTGGGTGACGTCATCCCTGGGGACGCTGAGCAAATTCGAGAGCGCCTTAACCTGCTCGGTTCTTTTGGCATAGTCCAGCTGGGTGTCGGTGCCGCAGATCATGGTGAGCCGGACGCCGCCCCGGTGACGCATGCTGTCCAGGATCTTGATGGCGCCGATCTCGCCAGTATGGTGCACATGAGGCGCGCAGCAGGCGCAGACGTCATAGCCCTCCACGGTGACGATTCGGACGTTTTCCGTCAGCTCCAGCTTGCTGCGGTAGACCATGTCCTTCAGCGCCGCGGGATCAGGGTACTCTGCCCGCACCGGGACGTTGGCCCAGATCGCCTCGTTGGCCAGCCGCTCCAGCTCCATGAGCTGTTCCCACGTGAGCTCACCGCTGAAGTCGATGGTGACAGCCTCCTCCCCCAGGTGGAAGCCCACGTTCTCATAGCCGTAGAGCCTGTGGCAGATGCCGCTGACGATGTGCTCCCCGGTGTGGTTCTGCATTCTCCGAAACCGCACCGGCCAGTCGATCTCGCCCGTGACGGTCTGGCCCACGTTCAGGGGCTTATCCACATAGTGTGCAATGCCGTCGGCCTCCTCCTGCACGTCCAGAACCTGTGCGCCGCCGAGAGTGCCGGGGTCGGGACTCTGGCCGCCGCCTTCCGGGAAAAAGGCGGTCTGATCCAGAATCACCCGCCAGCGGTCTCCGGCGGGCGCACAGCTTAGGACCTCTGCGGAAAAGGTCTGAAGATAGCTGTCGGAATCGTATAATTTGATCGTCATGGAATCTCTCCGTTTCTGGTTGCAATTTGCTGAGAATCATTATAGAATAACTCCACAAAACTGGCAAGATGAGAATTGACTTTTTATTAACCTAACTTTATAGTAGGTAACATCTTTTGCGGAGGTGATTTCCATGAATGACAAAACAACACGGCTGGTATTTCTTTCGCTTTTGGCTGCGCTGTGTTGTGTGGCGACCATGGTGATTCCCATCCCCACCCCCACCGGCGGGTATTTAAACGCCGGGGACATCGTCGTGGTGCTCTCCGCCATGCTGGCAGGGCCGGTCTGGGGCGGCATCTCCGCCGGAGTCGGCTCCATGCTGGCGGATCTGCTGGGCGGCTATGCACTCTATGCCCCCGGAACGCTTCTGGCGAAAGGCTTGGCAGCCATGGTCATCGGACTGATCTGGCGAAAGGAAAAGCAGAGTCTGCCCGCCGCCGTGGCCGCTGCTGTCATCGGAGAGCTTTGCATGGTGCTGATTTACTTCCTTTACGAATCCCTGTGTCTCGGCTTCGGCTGGGCAGCGGCGGCGGAGATCGTCGGAAACCTGCTCCAGGGCACCGTGGGCGTCGCTGGCGGTTTGGCGCTCTATCACGCCCTGATCCGCGTGCCGGAGATCCGGCGGTTTTCGGAGCAAATCAAATAAAATGCAGGGAACGCTTCGGCGCTCCCTGTTTCTTTATGCTTTTTGGGTGAGGTAGCAGTGCCACTCCTCTTCGCAGAAGTGCTGCAGGATCTCGAAGCCGTTTGCCTGCAGCGCCGCCGCGACCTCCTCCTGTCTGCCCTCAATGATGCCGGAGCAGAGGAACACGCCGCCGGAGGCCATGAATTCCCCCACGATGCCGGAGAGCGGAATGATCACGTCCGCCACGATGTTGGCCGCTACGATCTCATAGCCGCTGCCGAGGCTTTTTCGCATGCCCGCGTCGGAGAGCACGTCTCCCGCGTAGACCTTGAACCGGTCCGGGCCGATGCCGTTCAGGGCGGCGTTGGACTCCGCCACCTCCGGGGCCTTGGGGTCGATGTCGCAGCCGATTGCACGATCACAGCCCAGCAGCAGCGCTCCGATGGCGAGGATGCCGCTGCCGCAGCCCAGATCCAGGATCCGCTTTCCAGGCTTTGAGACCTGTTCCAAAGCGGCGAGACACATTCTCGTGGTGGCGTGGCTGCCGGTTCCGAAGATCAGGCCAGGGTCCAAACGAAGCGGGATGCGGCCGTCCTCCGGCGCCTCCAGCCACTCCGGAACCACCACCAGCTTCTCGCCGATCTCGATGGGGACATAGTACTGCCGCCAGTTGTTCTCCCAGTCCTCGTCCCGGACGATGGAGGTAGTGACCTCCCGATCCAGGCCTGCTTTGATGGAATCCAGCTGGGCCCGGCCGTCCTCGTCGTCTGAGAGGTAGAATTTTACTCTGGAGACGCCCCGGAACCGGGATTCCAGCGACTCGTCCACATAGTCCCAATACTGGTGGTTCTGCTCCAGAAACTGCTGGAAGTCCTGCTCGTCCTCCACTACCATGCCGCCGGCGCCCAGCTCGGCCAGTCGGTCACAGAGGGTGTCGATCTCGCCGCTTTTGGCGGGGACGGATACCTCGATCCACTGCATAGATTGCACCTTCTCTATTCTTGATGATGCGAGTTTATCATATTGTGTGTGGGAATGCAAGACAAAGCCCTGCTGCAAAATCATTTCAAGTCTTAGCAAAAATCGACGCTGCCGCCGAGGGAACGGATTGCCACACCAGTGTGCGCACTGGTTCGCAATGACACACCCTTTTACAATGCACGCTATTGCCTTCGAATGCCGTGCATGAAGCCGTCCAGGGCGGTGGAGTGGATGTCCCCGGCGATGATGCGGTTTTTGTAGAAATACAGGGTGGCGTAGACGGTATCTGCGGAATCATAATTCGTAATTTGATAGTTGTATACGGTTACGCTGAGCCCGGCGTAGGGCTCCAGATCGAATCCCTGCTGCCGCTGAAGGCCGTTGTAATCCGCGAAGATCCCCTCGAACACTCTCGGCAGCACCACGGTCTGCTCCGTCTCGGTGTCAGGCTCCGCCTCCCAGCCGTTGGCGGCGAGATACGCGACCCGGCCCTCGGTGGTGCCCACGTTGTAATGCATCGAAAGGACGCCGCCGTTGGACTGGGCGATCACCACAGCGGAGAGGACAACGGCAAAGAAGATCAGAGACAACGCCGCCTTGTTGACGGTGAGCTTTTTGGTTCGGGTCATGGGATCACCTCATTCCAGCCTATTTCCATCTGCGCAAAAATATGATATAATGATAAATTGTGCGAAGAGAACACATTCCGGGAGGGAGTCTATTGATTCGACTGGACAAATATCTGACCGACGCGGGGATCTGCTCCCGCAGCGAAGCGAGAAGGCTGATCCGCGCCGGGCGTGTCTCCGTGGACGGCGTCGCCGTGACCAAGCCGGAGGAAAAGATCGACGAGGGAGCACAGGTGACCGCCGACGGGATCCCGGTCAGCTGGAGTCAGGAGCGGTATTACATGCTCTACAAGCCCGCAGGGGTCATCACCGCCACCGAGGACGAGCAGCAGAAGACGGTGCTGGATTTGTTTCCCAAGGAGCTGAGAAAGGACCTCTCCCCCGCCGGTCGCCTGGACAAGGACACCACGGGGCTTTTGCTGCTCTCCACCGACGGAGACTGGATCCATCGGATCATCACCCCCAAGAAGATGGTGCCGAAGGTCTATCTGGCCGAGACCGATGGCACGCCCACCGAGGCAGATGTGCATCGCCTGTCTGAGGGGATCGAATTGGCGGACGGAACCAAATGCCTCCCCGCCCGTCTGGAGGTTCTCAAGGAAGGGCAATGCCGCGTCACCGTTTATGAGGGAAAGTACCATCTGGTCAAACGGATGCTGGCAGCCTGCGGAAAACCGGTGCAGAAGCTCCACCGGGAATCCATCGGCGCAGTTTCATTGTGCAAATCGCTGAATCCCGGCGACTTTCGCCCCCTTTCGGAGCAGGAAATCCGCGATGTTTTCTCGACAAATAGTCGGATAAGTGACCTGTAATCGAAATAATTTGTAACGAATAAGACGCTATTCGAAAAAAATTCACAAAAAATGACCAGTTTTCTATTGAAAAATGCACAGAAATTCGGTATTATAGAAAACAGCGATTTCCAGAATGTAAGACAGCGAAGAGGAGAAGCGCATGTCGAAATGGAGGAGCGTTTATGTCAAGCAGAATTTTCCAAGGCGTGATCGTACAAATGAAGGAAGCCACCGATCGCTGCATCGGTGTTGTGGACGAGCAGGGGTTCGTCATTGCCAGCAGTGAGCTGGCCACCATCGGCTCCAAGCTGGACGATTTTTCCGCCGCCGTGGCCGATACCCAGGAGGCCCTGTTCACCACGACGGAGCGCACCTATAAGATCCTGGCCGGAAGCGCCGCGCGGTTTGAGTATGCCGTTTTCGTGGAGGGCACCGATTCGATCTCCCGCGGCATCTGCATTCTCGCCGCCATCGGTATGAACGAGGCCAGCACAAATTTTGAAGAGAAGCACAACAAGGCCGCTTTTGTCAAAAACATCATCAGCGACAACATCCTCCCCGGCGACGTGTACGTCCGGGCCAAGGAGCTGCACTTTACCACCGACGTGCCCAGAGCCGTGCTGCTGATCCGTCAGCTGAACAACACGGACATCGCCGTGCTGGAGCATGTGCAGAACCGCTTCCCCGACCGGCAGCACGATTTCGTGCTCAGCGTCAGCGAGTCGGATATCGTCGTGATCAAGGAGCTTGCCAGCGAGGACGCCTCCGACGAGATGTGCGCCCTGGGCGAAGAGCTGGTCAAGAGCATCCGCGACGCCCTCCACATCGAGACCGTCGTGGGCATCGGCACCACCGCCCGCCATCTCCGTGAGCTGGCCGACCGCTACAAGGAGGCCCAGGTGGCCATCGACGTGGGCAAGATCTTTGAGAATGACCGCCCCGTGATCCACTATGAGAATCTCGGCATCGGCCGCATCATCTATCAGCTGCCGGTGACCCTGTGCGAGATGTTCCTCTCCGAGGCCTTCAAGAAGAATCCCATCGAGGCGCTGGATGAGGACACCCTGGACACCATCAACCGCTTCTTCGAGAACAACCTGAACGTCTCCGAGACGGCCCGCAAGCTCTATGTGCACCGCAACACCCTGGTCTATCGTCTGGAGAAGGTCAAGAAGATCACCGGCCTGGATCTGCGGGAGTTTGAGGACGCGATCCTGTTCAAGGTCGCCGTGATGGTGAAGCAGTATCTGAACTCTCAGAACGGCAACAAGTTCTGAGCGTCATGAAAACCCTCCCCTCCCGGGAGGACGCAAAACGAGGTAACTTTTATGGTTCAAATGCAGGACGTCCGGATGGTCTACGGGAACACCGGCGCTGTTGCGCTGGACGGCGTCAGCTTCGACATCGAAGACGGCGAGTTCGTGTTCCTGGTGGGCCCCTCCGGCTCCGGAAAAACCACGATCATCAAGCTGCTCACCGGTGAGGAATCCGTCACCGAGGGCAAGCTCGTGGTCAACGGCTTCGATCTGAGAAAGATGAAGAACAGAAAGCTGCCGAAGCTGCGGCGCACGCTGGGCGTCATCTTTCAGGATTTCCGTCTGATCGACAAGATGACCGTGTATGAAAACGTCGCCTTTGCCATGCGCGTGGTTGGCGCCAGCGGAAAAGAGATCCGCAAGCGTGTCCCCCAGGTGCTGGAGCTGGTGGGCCTTTCTGAATACAGCAAGCGCCTGCCCGCGGAGCTTTCCGGCGGCGAGCAGCAGCGCGTCTCCATCGCCCGGGCTTTGGTGAACAATCCCCGGATGATCATCGCAGACGAGCCCACCGGCAATCTGGACCCGGTGCGCAGTCTGGATCTGATGCTGCTGCTGGAGAAAATCAACGAGCTGGGCACCACCGTCGTGGTGGTCACCCACGAAAAAGAGCTGGTCAACGCATTTTCCAAGCGCGTCATCGCCATCGATTCCGGCAAGGTGATCAGCGACGGTATGGATGGGTATTTCGGCTATGAAACTGAATAGATTTTTCTACCTGGTGGGTCAGGGCGTGAAGAACATTTTCACCCACGGCTTCATGTCCTTCGCCTCGGTTGCGATCATTACGGCCTGCCTGCTGATCATGGGCTGCTTTTCGCTGATCACGCTGAACATCGACAACATGATCGCGGAGATGCAGAGTCAAAACAAAGTCCTCGCCTATGTGGATGAGACCCTCTCCGAGGACGAGGCCCGCGCCCTGCAGAAGGACGTGGAAAAAGTGGGCAACATCGATTCCATCGAATTCATCACGCGGGAGGAAGCCATGAAGAGCTTCGAGTCTGACTATGACTCCAAGCTGTTCAGCAACATCGACTCCAGCGTGTTCCGCCACCGGTATGTGATCTCCCTGACGGACATCTCCCAAATGGATCAGACCAAAACCAAGCTGGAGAACGTCAAGGGCATCGCGGACGTCACCGCGCATCTGGATTACGCGGAGAAGTTCGTCACCTTCCGCAACATCGTCAGTGTCGTTTCGGTGATCCTGGTGGTCATCCTCTTTGTGGTGTCGCTGTTCATCATGACCAACACCATCAAGCTCGCCACCTTCGGACGGCGTGAGGAGATCGCCATCATGCGCATCGTCGGCGCCACCAACGGATTCATCCGGCTCCCCTTTGTGATCGAGGGTCTGATCCTCGGCGCGCTGGGCGGCGGGATCGCCTATCTGCTGGTGATGGCACTGTATCACGTGGCGACCCAGAAGCTTTTGAGCGCCATGGCTTTCGGCTTCGTGGTGCTGGTTCCCTTCAGCACCGTGGCCATGCCGCTGCTGGGCGTGTTCCTGGGCGTCGGCATCCTGGTGGGTGTTCTCGGCGGCCTGTCCGCCATCCGAAACTATCTGAAGTTCTGAGAACCCCTTCCCCATCGCAATCTTACTAAGGAGGCGTTTCATGAAACGCAATACCGCAGTTCGTATTCTATGTATCCTGCTGGCAGCCATTTTCGTGCTGTCTCTGGTGGTGGTCATGCTCCCTTCGAGAGCCGGCGCCGTCACCCAGTCGGAGATCGACGCCCTGCAGTCCAAGCGGGACGAGATCCGCGCCAAGCAGCAGGAGCAGCAGAACCAGATCGATTCTCTCCGCAGTGAGCAGGCCGGTGTTCTGGACCAGAAGGCCGCCCTGGACGCAGAGGCCAACCTCACCCAGGAGGAGATCAACGTGGTGCAGGAGCAGATCGACCTCTACACCGACCTGATTGCCCAGAAGGAAGAGGATCTGAAGGTCGCCAAGGCAGACGAGGAAGAGCAGTCTCAGCTGCTCCGCACCCGGATGCGCGAGATGGAAGAGGGCGGCAAGCTCTCCTTCCTGGTGGTTCTGATGGAATCCCGCAGCATCTCCGATCTGCTGACCCGCATCGACATGATCAGTGAGGTCATGAACTATGACAAGGCGCTGGAGAAATCCCTGACCGCCGCAAGACAGCGGGTGCAGGAGGCGGAGGTCGCCATCCAGCAGGCCAAGACAGAGCAGGAAGAGAAAAAGGCCGAGCTGGACGCCAAGAAGGCAGATCTGCTCCAGCAGGTGGCCGAGGCGGAAGCTCTGGTGAAGAGTCTGGAATCCGACATCGACGCCTGGATCGAAGCATACGATGAGACCGAGGCCGCCAAGAAGGAAGTCCAGGCCGAGATCGACAAGAAGGTCGCCCAGATGGAGGCCGAGCGCAAGGCTGCCGAAGAGGCTGCCCGCAAGGCTGCAGCCGAGGCCGCTGCAAGAGCCGCTGCCCAACAGCAGCAGAGCTCCGGCGGAACTACCTACACGGCTCCGACCACTTACACCACCGGCACCGGCAGCATGATCTGGCCCTGCCCCAGCTGCCACACCCTCACCAGCTATTTCGGTTACCGTGTCCACCCGATCTACGGTACCACCAAATATCACTCCGGCATTGACATCGGCGCAAGCTATGGTTCCACGATCATCGCCGCTGACGGCGGCACCGTCATCACCGCGGGCTGGGTCTCCGGCTACGGCAACTGCGTGGTCATCAGCCACGGCGGCGGCGTCAGCACCCTGTACGGACACATGAGCTCCATCGCGGTCAGCGTGGGCCAGAGCGTCTCTCAGGGTCAGACCATCGGCTACGTGGGCTCCACCGGCAACTCCACCGGCCCCCACCTCCACTGGGAGGTCGCGGTCAACGGCGTGCGGCAGGATCCGCTGAACTACGCCAGCTGATCGGATTCTCATTTTGAACAAAACCTTCGCCGGGCAGCTGAAACGGCTGCCCGGCGTGAGTGCTGATTGGGAGGCATTTTATGGATGAGCAAAACACCCCCGTCACCCCCAGACGGGAGCGAAAAAAAACGGAAAGACGGCGTCGTTCCGCCAGACTTCCCGGCCTGTTTGCGGCTATCATAGCCTGTGTGCTGTGTATCGCCATCACCGCGGGAGCCATGTGTCTGGTCTTTTTCGGCAAGTTCGGCGGCGTTTCCAACTTCAAGCTGGCAAGAAAGCTGGCGGAAGTCAAGGACGTGGTGGATAAAAACTACATCGGCGAGCTGAAGGATCAGGACGTGATCGATGCAGCCGCCGCAGCCATGGTCACCGCATCCGGCGACCAGTGGAGCTACTACATGACTCCTGAGGAATATTTGGCTTATCAGATGTACTCTGCCAACGAGTATGCCGGCATCGGCGTCACCATTCAGGCAGAATCCACCTCCGGCGGCTACCGGATCGTGGCGGTCACCGCCGACTCCCCTGCCTCCAAGGCCGGGCTGGTGGCCGGTGATGTGATCCTCTCCGTGGACGGCTCCGACGTCTCCGGCAAGTCTCTGGTGGAGGTGCAGCAGCTGATCCGCTCCAAGGTGGACCGCACCATTGCCTTCACCATCCGCGGCACCGACGGTCAGAGCCGCACCGTGAATGTGGACTGCACCGTGATCCACACGAACCCGGTGAGCTTTGAGATGCTGGAGGGCAACATCGGCTACATTCAGATTACCAACTTTGAGTCCGGCAGCGGCGACGGCGCCGTGAAGGCCATAGACCAGCTGCTGGCCGACGGTGCGTCCTCTGTGATCTTCGACGTCCGCGGCAACCCCGGCGGCAAGCTCACGGAGCTCATTACTCTGCTGGATCACATCCTCCCCGAGGGCGAGATCTTCGTCAGCGTGGACAAATCCGGCAAGGAGACCGTCACAAAGTCCGACAACATCTGCGTCAAGGTGCCCATGTGCGTGCTGGTCAACGGCAGCACCTACAGCGCAGCCGAGTTCTTCGCCGCCGCGCTACAGGAATATGACTGGGCCACCGTCGTAGGCGAACAGACCTCCGGCAAGGGCCGCAGCCAAACCACCATCGTCCTTTCGGACGGCAGCGCCGTGCACATCTCCAGCGCCAAGTATCTCACCCCCCACCGGGTGGATCTGTCTGAGGTGGGCGGCCTGACCCCCGATCTGGTTCGCACCCAGGTCACCGAGACCGTCACCGATCCCGACACCGGTGAGGTCATCGAGCAGGAGTCGGACACCGACGCCCAGCTGGAGGCTGCCATCATGGCACTGCAATAATCGCGCATATATTAATTATTCAAATAAATCATCAGGAAGAAGGAACACACCATGGCAAACGAGAGCAGATACAAAATGAGTTCCGAGCGCCTCGAAGCGCTCAAGGCTGAGCTTCAGCATCTGGACACCGTCGGCATGAAGGAAGCCGCCGAGCGGATCAAGGAGGCCCGCGCCTTCGGCGATCTGAGCGAGAACAGCGAGTATGACGAGGCCAAAAACGAGCAGGGCAAGATCGCTTCCCGCATCGCAGAGCTGAAGGACCTGATCGAGCACGCCATCATCACCGAGAAGGTGGAGGACGCCGAGCACGCCGACATGGTCACCATCGGCAGCAAGGTCAAGCTTGTGGACCTGGAGGACGATTACGAGGAAGCGTACCAGATCGTCGGCTCCCAGGAGATCGACCCCATGCACGGCCTTATCTCCGACGACAGCCCCATCGGTTTTGCCATCAAGGGCCACCGCGCCGGCGACGTCGTCACCGTGGAAGCTCCCGCCGGCGAGCTGAAATTCAAGATTGCGGAAGTTATCAACGATTGATATTGGAGAGATAGATTCATGAGCGAAGAAAAGAACAACCAGACCCCCGCACCGGAGCAGGATCTCTCTGAGCTGCTGCAGATCCGCCGCGACAAGCTCAAGACCCTGCAGGATGAGGGCCGCGACCCTTTCCAGCGCACCCGCTTTGTCCGAAGCGCATGGTCCGAGGAGATCAAGGCCGATTTTGACGGCTTCAACGAAAAGACCGTCCAGGTGGCGGGCCGCATCATGTCCAAGCGCGGCATGGGCAAGGCCATCTTCTGTCACATCCAGGACGACAAGGGCCAGATCCAGCTCTACATCCGCAAGGACGCGGTGACCGAGCAGGAATTCATGGACTTCCGCAAATATGACATCGGCGACATCATCGGCGTCAGCGGCTTCGTGTTCCAGACCAAGACCGGAGAGATCAGCGTCCACGTGGAATCCGTGGTACTGCTGAGCAAGTCCCTGCGTCCCCTGCCGGAGAAGTTCCACGGCATGACCAGCACGGAGCTGAAGTATCGCCAGCGGTATGTGGATCTGATCATGAGCCGCGAAAGCCGCCGCAACTTTGAGATCCGCAGCGCCTTCATCCGCCATGTCCGCAAGTATCTGGACGATCACGGCTACATGGAGGTGGAGACCCCGGTGCTGAACACCATCTCCGGCGGCGCCACCGCGAGACCCTTCATCACCCACCACAACACCCTGGACATGGATATGTACCTGCGCATCGCCACCGAGCTGAACCTCAAGCGCCTCATCGTCGGCGGCATTGAGCGGGTTTATGAGATCGGCCGCATCTTCCGCAATGAGGGTATGGACACCAAGCACAATCCCGAGTTCACCACCGTGGAGCTGTACCAGTCCTACGCCGATTTCAACGACATGATGGATCTGTTCGAGGAGCTTTTGAGCTCCGCTGCCAAGGAGATCGTGGGTTCCTATCAGCTCAGCTGGCAGGATCACGACATCGATCTGACCCCCGGCTGGCCCAGACTCACCATGGCAGAGGCCGTGAAGAAGTACGTGGGCGTGGACTTCATGGAGATCTCCGACGACGCCGAAGCCGTGGCCGCTGCCAAGGCTGCCGGTGTGGATATGGACAAGATCGAGCCCACCTGGGGCCACGCGCTCTATGAGTGCTTCGACCAGAAGGTGGAGGAGAAGCTGATCCAGCCGACCTTCAT
>CADCQK010000212.1 GCA_902803575.1 Oscillospiraceae bacterium | reverse complement strand
TTCACAAAGGTCACCTTGCTGTGGTCGGCCTGTTCGCTTTTGGGGAAGGTCTTGTCCCATTCCCGGGTCAGATTCAATGCTTCCATCTTCATGTTGAAAATCTCCTTTACATGTACATGCGATCTTGTGTCTGCCGGATCAGCAGATCCAGACGATCCAGCTGCCGCTGCCGCACGTGCAGCGCCTCCAGCTGCTCCGAGCGGCAGAGACGCAGACAGCGGTTCAGCTCCGTCCAGTCACCGGCTTCATAGAGCAGTTCCGCCTGAGAGATGGTGTGTGCGTCGCAGCCGGCGTCCTGCAGATGGGCCTGCAGCCGGTCGAAGTCGTCCATGGGTCTGCCTCCATTTTTTCTTGCTGATTGCAGTATAAACCCTTGCAGAGAATTGCGCTAATAGTTATAATGCATATCATGATATACGTTATCTGCATTTCATAGAGGAGGCGTTTCCATGGAAATTCGGACGCTGCGCTATTTTCTCGCCGTGGCGCGGGAGGAGAATATGACCCGGGCGGCAGAGCTGCTGCACGTGACCCAGCCGACCCTTTCCAGAGCGCTGCGGGCGCTGGAGGATGAGCTTGGGAAAAAGCTCTTTTTACGCCACAGCTTCCGGATCGAGCTGACGCCGGAGGGGATGCTGCTGCGGGACCGGGCGGAGGATCTGCTCTCCATGGCGGACAAGATCGAGCGGGAGTTCCTGTCTCTGGACGATCTCACCGGCGGCGAGCTGTATTTCGGCCTGGCGGAGTCCTATCAGATCCGCCGGCTGGCCCGGGCCCTGCGCTCCATGAAGCGGCGCTGTCCCGATCTCCGCTACCACATCACCAGCGGCGACACCGAGCAGGTGACGGAGAAGCTGGACAAGGGTCTGCTGGACTTCGCAGTCATCTGTGAGACCCCGGATTCCCGAAAGTATGAGTCCATCCCCTTTCCCGAGGGGGATCGCTTCGGTCTCGTCGGGCCGTCGGATTCTTTCCTGCAGGAAAAAACGTCGGTGCGCCCGGAGGATCTTGCCGGGCTGCCGCTGTTCTGCTCGGAGCAGAGCTGGGCAAACGACATCGAGCCCTGGGCAGGGGCGGCGTTTGCAAAGCTGCATCTGGAGGGCTCCTTCCGGCTTTCCTACAACGGCTCCCTGTTCGCGAGGGAGGGGCTGGGCTGGCTGCTGACCCTGGAGCATCTGGTGGATACCTCACCTGAGAGCGGGCTGGTGTTCCGTCCGCTGGAGCCGGAGCTGACGCTGCGGTTTTATCTGATCTGGAACCGCTACCAGACCTTCACCCCCATTGCGGAGCGGTTTCTCGAGCTGATCCGCGGGGAGCTCGCGGATCCAGATAACGAATAAACTCGGGACTTGCCAACGGCCGACGATGGCGTTATACTGTCGGCTGTACTTCTGCTTTGGAGGCTGTTATGTCCGTGATCCGCTCCTTCGTCCGGCGGGAACCCGTGCTGTTGATCGCCGCATTCGCCGCGCTGATCAGCTGCTTTTTCGTTCCGCCGGATGCTGAATATATCGCCTATCTGGATCTGCGCACCCTGGCGCTGCTGTTCTGCCTGATGATCGTGGTGGCAGGGCTGCGGCAGGCGGGGCTGTTTTCCCGTCTGGCCCACCGGCTCTGCGAGCAGGTGAAAAGCGTCCGGATGATCGGGCTGGTGCTGGTTCTGCTCTGCTTTTTCAGCTCCATGCTGATCACCAACGACGTGGCGCTTTTGACCTTCGTGCCCTTCGCCGTGGTGGTGCTGGGCATCGCCGACCACAAAAAAGAGCTGATCCACATCGTCGTGCTGCAGACCGTGGCGGCCAATCTGGGCAGCATGCTGACCCCCGTGGGCAATCCCCAGAATCTCTATCTCTATTCGTACTATGACCTCAGCTTCGGGGCGTTCGTGAAATGGACGCTGCCGGTGTGGCTGCTGTCGCTGATGCTGATCACGCTGGCCTGCTTCCTGCTCTCGCCGGCGCCGCTGACGCTGCAGCTGGGTGAGGAGCCGGATTTTGACGGCAAATCCCTGCGGCTGTATCTGCTGCTGTTTCTGGTGTGTCTGCTGGTGGTGCTGCGGGTGCTGTCCTGGCCGGTCATGCTGGGGATCGTGGTTGTGGTCCTTCTGCTCTTCGACCGGAAGATCCTGCTGCAGGCGGATTTTATGCTGCTTTTGACCTTCGTGGCCTTTTTCATCTTCTCTGGGAATCTGGCGCGGATCGGCGCGGTGGACAATCTGCTCCGCAGGCTGCTGGAGGGCAGGGAATATCTCACCTCCATGCTGGCCAGCCAGG
The DNA here is from genome assembly GCA_902803575.1 of Oscillospiraceae bacterium. Lineage (GTDB taxonomy): Bacteria > Bacillota > Clostridia > Oscillospirales > Oscillospiraceae > CAG-103. Next base: position 17,608 of record CADCQK010000212.1, on the reverse strand, counting down.
TCATCAGCAACGTCCCCGCGGCGCTGCTGCTCTCGGGCTTCACAGAGGATGCGAGAAGCCTGCTGCTGGGTGTGGATATCGGCGGCCTCGGCACCCCGATCGCCAGCCTGGCAAGCCTCATCAGCATGAAGCTCTACGCCCACTCCGACCACGCCCACACCGGCAAATATCTTCTGGAATTCACAGCCGTCAATCTCGCGCTGCTGGCCCTGCTGAGTTTCGCACAGGCTGTTTTTCCCGGATAAGGCCGGATGCTGAGATGCCGGCTTAAAAAAGGGACTCTGATCCATGTTCGATCAGAGTCCCTTTTGCGATTGTAACGATTGCTGCTGCTCAGCGGGCTCCGGTTCGGCGGAGCTGCTTCTGGAGCCAGTCCTTGCCGTCCACGAAGCGGGAGACCACATAGCAGGCCACATAGTCGCCGGCGGCGTTGACCATGGTGGCGGGGGGATCCACCAGATTGCCGAGGGCCAGGGCGATGGGGTAGGCGATGGCCAGCTGATCCGGGAAGAAGATCGTGCAGAGCACCAGCTCGCCGGTACCGCCGCCGCCGGGGATGCCGGACATGGCCACCGAGGAGAACACCGCCACGATGATGGCGAGGATCGCCCTGCCGGTGCCGAAATCCTGTCCAAACATGCCGAACAGGAACGCCACCTTGATGATGGCGCTCATGGCGGAGCCGTCCATGTGCATCGTGGCGCCCAGGGGCAGCACGATGTCGGACACGTCCTTGGAGATGCCGGTTTCCTCTGCCACCTCCATGTTGGTGGGAATGGTCGCCACGCTGGAGCAGGTGCCGAAGGAGACTGCCGCCGGGCGGAACAGCTTGGAGAACATCAGCTTTGCCGCGCCCTTGCCGCCGCCGAAGCGGGCGTAAACCGGGAAAAAGACGAACAGATAGACAAAGCAGAGGACGTAGTAGATGATGAGGGTGCGGCCGTAGTCGCCGATGAGCTCGGGGCCGTAGCTGGCTACCAGATAGGCGAAGAAGCCGAAGAAGCCGATGGGGGCGTAGTAGGTGATGATCTTGACCACCTTCATCAGGCAGCCGTTGAGATCCTCCAGCAGCTGGGCGGTCTTGGTCCTGGGACCGCCGTTGAGCTGGATACCGAAGCCGAACAGCACCGCCGCCACGATCAGCGGCAGAATGGCCCGGCGGCTGAAGAGCTCGGTGAAGTCGGGCTTGGTGAAGAAGTTGATGATCATGTCCGCGACACCGAGGGTGTCACCGACCTCGCCCTCCGCCGTGGGATAGTCACCCACCACCAGTGGGATGCATCTTGCGATGATGTACATGATCACCGCGGCGATGGCGGCGGTCACACAGAAGGTGGCGATGGTGGTGCCCATCACCTTGCCGGCGCGGCGGGCGCTCTTCATGTTTGCGATGGCGGAGGAGATGGAGACGAACACCATCGGGACCACGACACAGAACATCATGTTGATGAAGATGGTGCCGATGGGCTCCAGCGCCGTGGCGCCCGGCCAGACCGCGCCGACGATGCAGCCGGCCACGATGCCGATGATCATGCAGATCAGGAATCCGTAGTTTTTCAGAAAGGAATTCTTTTGATTGACTTGTGCCATTTGGTACACCTCTTTTTCTCGTTGTGATATCATTTTACGCCATATAAATCGCGAATACTATGCAAATCCTGCCGAGAATCCTATGTGAAAAATGCGCCGGGATCCAGATAATAGAAATGCACCTCTGAGACTTATGATCTCAGGGGTGCATCCTGACAAAATGGAATTTTTTTCATCCTTCTTCGATCGTCCGGAACAGGTTCTGTTTGCACTTCACGCTGTATTGCAGCGTATAGGAAGCGGCGCCTGTGTCCAGGGCGTTCTGGATCTCGTCGATCTCTTTTGTCACGTCTTCCAGATTTCTGTACCACGCAAGAAACGTGTTCTGCGCGCCCCACGGGGAGGAATCATTCCCGTCAGAGGCGAACAACGCAAATTTGGGGCTGTTTTTGCGGCCCTTGAACTGCTGGGAACGCATGACCTTTGACGCGTTGATGATGACGCCTTCATGCGGTGAAATGATCCTGATCACATCCGAGGATCGATCCTCCCCGGAGATGGTCGGCGCGCTTTCTTCTCCCAGCAGGCTGTCTAAGGAGACATTCAGCTTTTTGGACAGGAGCAAGAGCTTGTCGACCTCGGGATACCCGTCTCCAAGCTCCCACTTTGACACGGCCTGTCTGCTCACGCCCAGCATTTCCGCCAGCCCTTCCTGTGACAGGTGGCTTTTCTTGCGGATCGTCTGCAGATTTTCTCCAAAACCCATGGTATCAACCTCCTTGCAAAGGGAGTATACCGCTTGAACCGCATGGTTTCCACCAACCGCAGCTTGCTTTTCCGCAACCTGAAGTTGCATTCTTTGCTTCTGGATCCATGCACCGGCTACCGCTTATATTGTTTTGAGCCGCGATGACTACACGTCTCCGTTGCGGAAAAACTTCCCGAAGCAGCTCGACTTTGGGGGTCTCCGTATCCCGGCGGAGGCCAAGGGCGAATGCGCCGATTATCCCGTGAAATCACGGTCCATTCTTGACAATTCGGTGATGGGACAGGTATAACTGAATTATCTGTATGAAAGGAATTCCCGATATGGATTATCAGACCATGTATCAGCAAAAGCTCCGCACGGCGGATCAAGCGGTGCAGATCATCAAGGACGGCGACTGGGTGGATTACAGCCAGGCCTGCTCCATCCCGCAGCTTCTGGATGCTGCTCTCGCAAGACGTAGCGGCCAAGTGCAGAACGTGAAGATTCGAAACGCCATCTCCATGCAGCCGGTGGCCACCGTGGAAAACGATCCCCACGGCTCCTTTACCTATAATGTGTGGCACTGCTCAGGCTTGGACCGGAAGTACATCGACGCGGGGAGAGCCTACCACATCCCCATGCTCTTCCGTCACTGCGGCACTTACTATAATAAGGGCTACGCTCCGGTGAACGTGGCGATGATCACGGTCTCGCCCATGGATCAGTACGGCAATTTTTCTTACGGCCTCACCAACTGCGCCACCCAGGAGATCATGGACGCGGCGGAGCACATCGTCTTGGAGGTCAACCCCAACATGCCGACTACCGCCGGGATTACCGGTGACAAGATCCACATCTCCAAGGTAGACTTCGTGGTAGAGTCTGAACTCCCGATCCCCACCATCAAATCCCCCCAGGCCACCGACGTGGACCGGAAGATCGCCTCCTACATCTTCCCCTACGTCACCAGCGGCTGCACCCTGCAGCTGGGCATCGGCGGCATCCCGAATTCCATCGGCAGCATGATCGCAGAGTCTGACGTGAAGGATCTCGGCATGCACACCGAGCTCATGAGCGACGGGTATCTGGATCTCTACAAGGCCGGGAAGATCACCAACAAATATAAGAAGCTCAACCGGGGCAAGGGCGTGTTCAGCATCTGCAACGGCTCACGGGAGCTCTATGACTTCCTGGATCACAATGAGGAGATCCTCACCGCGCCCATGCACTGGGTCAACAGCCCCGCCACCATCCGGGAGCTGGACGATTTCATCAGCATCAACGGCTGCATCGCCGTGGATCTGTTCGGCCAGGTCAGCAGTGAGTCTGCGGGCCTTCGGCAGATCTCCGGCACCGGCGGTCAGGTGGACTTCATCACCGGTGCCATGGAGGCGGAGCACGGCAGAGCCTTCCTTGCCATGCACTCCACCTTCACGGACAAGAGCGGCAAGCTCCACTCCAACATTCTCCCGCACTATACAAACGGCGACATCATCACCACCCCGCGCACCCAGGCGCCCTGCATCGTCACCGAATACGGCATCGCAAGGCTGCCGGGTCTGCCCACCTGGCAGCGGGCCGAGGCGATCATCAACATCGCCCACCCGGATTTCCGGGAGAAGCTGATCCGGGCCGCAGAACAGCAGAAGATCTGGAGACGGAGCAACAAGCGCTGATCGGACAGAACGCTGCTGATCGAAAACAGAGTCTCGATGGAAACGCGGAATCCGACTCGCTGTAAACAAAGAAAACAGAAATCACCCCTGAAATTCAACGATTTCAGGGGTGATTGGTCCGAGTGCCGAGATTCGAACTCGGGGCCTCCTGAACCCAAATCAGGCACGCTACCAACTGCGCTACACCCGGACGTGCGTCAGAATGGGCTTGCTCCACTTCGCAGCCGAACACGGGCTTCGCCACGGTTCGACGGCTCCGTATCCGCGCCCCCATTCTTCCTTTCAAAATCGAAGCCCTCGCGCTTCGATTTTGTTTTTCATTGTTCGGAATCGACGCGAATGATTGTATCACAATCGGAAGGAAAGTTCAATCTTTTTCTCCGGGGGAATTCGTAGTTGCATTTTCCGAGGGATTTCGCTATACTATAATGATAAAGAAATAAAATTAAATCGAGGCCGAGTATGAAACAGAGAGCATGGAAAATCCCATACGAGCCTCCGGAGGTGCCAACTGCGCTGATCGGCGCGGGCTATCAGCCGTTGCTTGCGGCGGTTTTGGCCATCCGGGGGATCGACGGCGTGGGAGAAGCGGAGGAATTTTTGCACTGCGGCATCCAGTCCCTGCTGGATCCCATGGGCATGCGGAATATGGAAAAGGCGGTGGCGCGGGTGCGCCGGGCGATCCGCGACCATGAGCGGGTGGCGGTCTTCGGCGACTACGACGTGGACGGCATCACCTCCACCTGCGTGCTGACGGATTATCTCCGCAGTCAGGGAGTCGACACCACCCCCTACATCCCCGATCGCATCAACGAGGGCTACGGCCTGAACTGCGACGCGGTGCAAAGTCTCTATCAGCAGGGCGTGACCCTGATCATCACGGTGGACTGCGGCATCACCGCCATCGAGGAGGCGAAGCTCGCCCGGACGCTGGGGGTGGACATGGTCATCACCGACCACCATGAGTGCAGCGAGCAGGCGGTGCCGGAGGCGCTGGCTGTGGTGGATCCGAAGCAGCCGGAGTGCATCTATCAAAACCCCGGCCTCGCGGGGGTGGGCGTCGCGTTCAAGCTGGTCTGCGCCCTCAGCGGTGACCCGGCCGCCATGCTGAGAAATTACTGCGATCTGGTTGCCATCGGCACGGTGGCGGACGTCATGCCGCTGACCGGTGAGAATCGCTTTCTGGTTTCCTACGGTCTCAGGCTTTTGAACACCACGCCCAGACCGGGCCTTCGTGCGCTGCTGCTTGAGTGCGGCGCATTGGATAAGGAGATTACCGCCACCACCATCGGCTATGTGATCGCGCCGAGACTGAATGCCGCCGGAAGACTGGGGAAGACCATGCTTTCCGCCCAGCTTCTGATGACGCGGGACCACGGGGAAGCGGAGCGCCTGGCCTCGGAGCTCTGCGAGCTGAACCGGGAGCGGCAGGCGCTGGAGCAGGAAATCTGGGACGAAGCCTCCCAGCGTGCGCAGGCCGCTGCTCCGGAGGCGCCGCTGGTGCTCTCCAGCGACGACTGGCATCAGGGGGTCATCGGCATCGCGGCCTCGAGACTCAGCGAGACCTTCTATCTGCCCACCATCATGATCCGATTCTACGGCGACCGGGGCAAGGGCTCCTGCCGCAGCTTCGGCGGATTCAATCTTTATAACGCACTGGCGGCCTGCAGCGACCTGCTGGAGGGGTTCGGCGGCCACGCGCTGGCGGCGGGACTCACCATCCGAAGAGAGAACATCGACCGCTTCCGCGCGGCGCTGGCGGACTACTACCGGGCAAACCCGGTGGAGTCGCTGCCGGATCTGCAGATCGATCTTCGCATCACCGACCCCAGAATGCTGTCGCTGGAAAACGTGACGGCCCTGGGCGAGCTGGAGCCCTGCGGCAGCGGGAATCCCAAACCGCAGATGTGCATGACCGGCCTTCGGCTGATGAACGTGATCCCCATCGGCGGCGGCAAGCATGTCAGACTCCAGATTGAGCATCTGGGCTGCCGGTTCGACTGCATCTATTTTTCCTGCTCGGCGGAGCGGCTGCCCGCCCACCGGGGGGACTGGATCGACCTGGCCTTCACGCCGCAGCTGAACCATTTCCGCGGCAGAGACAGCGTGCAGCTGCTGGTGACGGATGTGCGCCGCAGCGACATGCTGCCTGTTTGCAGAAAAGTGCTGATGGGCGAGCTGCCCGGCCAGTGGGACGCCGCGGTGTTCTGCCCCGGGAGAGAGGACTTCGTGCGCGTCTGGCGCTGGCTGGCCTCGCCGGCGGAGCTGCCCATGGAGGAGCTGCTGCGCCACGTGCCGCCCGGGATGCACCCGCTGCAGGTGTGCCTGTGTCTGGTGATCATGCAGGAAATGCGGCTGGCCACGGTGTCTCTGGAATCTGACGACACCCTCCGCGCCGTGCCCATCGAGGGCTGCGCCAAGGTGGATCTGAACCAGTCCGCCATCCTGCGTTCCCTTCGAACTGCCCAGCGCCGTGTCCGCGATGCGCTGATGAAATCTTAAAGGAAAGGAGACTGCCATATGCCGAACGAGTATCAAGTAGACCCGAAAACCTATGATGTGGAAAAGCATTATCAGGAGCTGGAGCATAAGATCGCAGCCTCCGGCAACAGCATTGATCTGAACCGCGTCCGCGCGGCCTTCGAGGTGGCGGAGCGCGCCCACGCCGGCCAGAAGCGCAAGGACGGCACGCCCTACGTCTCCCACTGCGTCGCTGCCAGCATCATCGCCGCGGAAATGGGACTGGACGAGGACAGCATCGTGGCCTCGCTGCTCCACGACTGTGTGGAGGACACCACCCTGACCCACGAGGACATCGCCCGGAGCTTCGGCCCGGCGGTGGCGGATCTGGTGGAGGGCGTCACCAAGCTGACCCGCGTCACCTTCATGAGCGCCGAGGAGCAGCAGATGGAGAATCTGCGCAAGATGCTCCTGGCTATGACCAACGACATCCGCGTCATCCTGATCAAAATGGCCGACCGGCTCCACAACATGCGCACCATGGACTACCAGACCGAGGAGAAGCAGCGCATCAAATCGCTGGAGACCATGGAGGTCTACGCCCCCATCGCCCACCGGCTGGGCATGCAGCGGATCAAGTGGGAGCTGGAGGACCTGTCGCTCCGGTATCTGGATCCCGAGGGCTACCAGGCCATCACGGAGTATCTGGACGAGCGGATGGACACCCTGCAGAGCTTCATGCAGGACATCGAGCAGCGGATCCACACCCGCCTGGAGCAGGAGGGCATCAAGTGCTCCATCTCCTCCAGAATCAAGCATATCTACAGCATCTATCGAAAGATGTACGCCCAGAAGATCGACATCAACGGCATCTTCGATCTCTGCGCCTTCCGGGTCATCACCGACGACGTGACCGAGTGCTACGCCGCCCTGGGTGTGATCCACTCCATGTTCAAGCCGGTTCCGGGGCGATTCAAGGACTATATCTCCACCCCGAAGCCCAACAACTACCGCAGCGTCCACACCACGGTCATCGGTGACCAGGGCATCCCCTTTGAGGTGCAGCTGCGCACCTGGGAGATGCATCTCTCCGCCGAGTACGGCGTGGCGGCCCACTGGAAGTACAAATCCGGCGAGAACGGCGTCAAGCCCGGAGACGAGGAGAAATTCGCCTGGGTCCGCCGTCTGCTGGAGACCCAGCAGGAGAGCGACGCCCAGGACTTCTTCCACAACCTGAAGATCGACATGTTCGCCGACGAGGTGTTCGTGTTCTCTCCGAAAGGCGACGTGATCTCCCTGCCCGCCGGGGCCACCCCCATCGACTTTGCCTACAGCATCCATTCCGGTGTGGGCAACGCCATGGTGGGAGCCAAGGTCAACGGCCGGATCGTGAACTTCGACTATGTGCTCCAGAACGGCGACATCGTCGAGATCCGCACCAGCAAAAACGCCCCCGGCCCCAGCCGCGACTGGCTGCTGCTGGCAAAGAGCGGCTCTGCCCGCACCAAGATCAAGCAGTGGCTGAAAAAAGAGCGCCGGGAGGAGAACGTCCTCCACGGCAAGGAGATGTTCGAGCGGGAGCTGCGTCAGGCCGGCATCGCCCCTGCGGATATTTATACCGACGAGGTGCTGCCGCTGATCCTCAAGCGGCTGGCCTTCCCCCACATCGACGATCTCTACGCCGCCATCGGCTATGGCGGCATCACCGCCACCAGAACCGTCAACCGGATCAAGGATGAGCTGCAGCGCTCCCAGACCACCGAGCAGAAGACCGCGCTGGATAAGATCGAGGAGCAGGCGGAGCGCCGCAACAAGCGGGAGCATCACGCCGTCCACGGCATTCTGGTGGAGGGGCTGGACAACTGTCTCATCAAGTTCTCCCGCTGCTGCACCCCGGTGCCGGGAGACGACGTCATCGGCTTCATCACCAGAGGCGCCGGCGTCTCCATCCACCGGAAGGACTGTGAGAATTACCTCAACAGCCCAGAGGAAAACCGAGGCCGCTGGATCCGTGTGGGCTGGGCCGAGCGCACCACGGATGAATATTCCACCACGCTGCTGCTTTTGAGCGTCCAGCGCTCCGGCCTGGTCATGGATGTGGCCACGGAGCTCAACTCCCTCAACGCCAAGGTGCGGAATCTCAGCGCCAGAGACGTGGACAACAACCGCTCCACCGTCAACATCACCGTGGAGGTGCACAGCCTGTCCGAGCTTCGCCTGATCATCAACCGGCTCAGCGGCGTCCACGGGGTCATCCGAGTGGCCCGTGTGGGCTCGGCGGAGGCCAAGGCACATTTTGACGAGAAAGGAAGTCCGAAATGAGAGCAGTCATCACCCGCGTAAACTCCGCCAGCGTCAGCATCGACGGCGCTGTGAAGGGCAGCATCGGCAAGGGCTTTCTGGTGCTTCTGGGCGTCCACATCGAGGACACCGAGGCCGAGGCCAAACGCATCGCCGACAAGATCTGCGGCCTGCGTGTGTTCGAGGACGAGGCCGGCAAGATGAACGTGAATCCCATGGACGCCGGGGCGGAGCTGCTGATCGTGAGCCAGTTCACCCTTTACGCCGACTGCAAGTCCCGCCGCCCGGGCTTTGTGAAGGCCGCGAGACCCGACACTGCCATCCCGCTCTATGAGCTGGTGATCTCTGAGTGCCGCGACCGGGGCTTCCATGTGGAGACTGGGGAGTTTGGCGCCTATATGCAGGTGGCCTCGGAGAACGACGGCCCCGTCACCATCCTTCTGGACACGAAGGAACTGTAACAGCAGGAGGAACGAATATGCACATCAAATGTATCCCCGTCGGCCATCTGATGACCAACTGCTATATCGTCGCGGACGAGGACACCCTCGGCTGTGCGGTCATCGATCCCGGCGACGAGAGCAACACGATCCTGTATTATCTGGAGGACAACCACCTCACCTGCAAGGCGATCCTGCTGACCCACGGCCACTATGACCATGTGGGTGCGGTGGAGGCCATCCACGAGGAGACCGGCGCCCCGGTCTATATGCACGAGGCCGACGCCGGGAACGCCGTGGGCTCCGATGCCTTCGCCTTCCAGCCGCCGGAGGGCAGCATCATGCTCCACGAGGGCAGCGAGGTCAAGGTGGACGGCCTGAGCTTCCGGGTCATGGAGACCCCGGGCCACACCCCCGGCGGTCTGACCTTCGTGATCGAAAACGCACTCTTCACCGGTGACACCCTGTTCCGCGGCTCCTGCGGCAGAACGGACTTCCCCGGCGGCGACATGGAGCAGGAGCTCCGCAGCCTCGCCCGCCTTGCCAAGCTGGAGGGGGACTACGAGGTCTATCCCGGCCACATGGAGTTCTCCACTCTGGAGTTCGAGCGCCGCTACAACCCCTATCTCACCGCCATGCAGCGCAGGGGTATGTTCTGATTCCAGCATTTGGCCCCTTGCGCAAATCCGCGAATCGTGGTTCAATGATCCCAGAGACGGGAAGACCCGCAAATAAAAACAAAATTCTCCGCCCGGAGCGATCCGAGCGGAGCTTTTTATGCTTTTTTGATCATCAGGTTTTTCAGTGTTCGAAGAATGGCGCAGAGCAGCAGCGTCAGCAGGAATACGATCAGCACCAGAATCACCGCATACCACACCGCGCTCAGCGGCAGCGCGGCGAGCTTCTGCTCCAGCGCGGCGGTGAAGCCCTGCCGCACCAGCAGATTCTTCACCAGGATGTGGATCAGATAGATGGGGAAGGTGTAGGAGGCGATCCGGTTCACGAGATCTCCGGAGCGCTCCGAAAACCGCAGATTCTGGCAGAAGATCACCACCAGACAGGCGCTCAGCAGTCCGAACAGGGAAAACCAGTAGAGGATCCAGTCGCTGCCGCCTCTGCGCAGCAGGATCCATACCCGCAGTGCATTGAAAAGCAGGAAGAGTACCGGGCTCAGCAGCAGCCAGAACTTCCCGTGAAAGCGATCCCGGAAGGACTGGAAGCAGAAACCGGAGAGCATCAGCATCGCCGCCGGGACCAGACCGCTGACGGAATGCTGGGAGAAGGAGAACAGTTGGTTGTCGGTGCAATCATTCACTGCCAGCAGTGCAGCGAAGAGCAGAAAGGTTTTTGCCTTGCGGCCGGGCTTTTCCTCCAGCCATTCCGCAAATCCTTTCAAAAGGGGATAGCAGAACACCAGCGGGATGTAGATCATCAGATACCACAGCGGCCCGTCGGCGCGGAAGGGATTCTCCCACCGGATCAGCTTTTGCAGCAGCTCCAGCCAGGCGCTTGGAGGCAGCATCAGACTCTCTCTCCAGCTGAGACCGTGGTTCAGCCAGCCCTCGGTGAAGAAGCTCAGAAAACCGGCCAGCAGCATGGGGACGCAGATCTTGTTCCACATCCGCTTCAGCCTGGTGCCGTAATCGGCGCTGCCGCCGAAATAATAAAACCCCATGATCAGCCAGAACACCGCCACGCCGTCGGCAAAGAGGCAGGTGAGATAGGCCCGGCCGGCGTCCATGCCGCCCTCTCCGGCGTAGGGCAGATGGCAGTGGCAGCCGATCACGATCAGGCAGCCCAGGATCCGCGCCAGCTCCACCGTCGGGTCTCGTTTTTGTTTCGTCATGGCAAATTGCTCCCTTGCAGATTGGGACCATTTTACCACGCGACGAATGGAATGACAATAGATTGGACTGGGGGAGTTAAGGGTTCAAATTCCAGTTTATCGAGCAGAGTAAAAGACCTGTCATTGCGAACCAGTGCGCACACAGCTTACGCATAAGTTCCACCGACCAAATCAGAGATTTGGGGTGTCACGTATGGTGTGGCAATCCGTTCTCCTGCAGAACAGACTGAATACTTGCAAGATGATGGGCGAATTCGTACTTTCTCAACGTTCTGCTAGTTTCGACTCCGCCGCCGGGGGATGCGGATTGCCACGCCAGATGACGTCGGTCACTGGCTCGCAATGACATTCTATTTTAGTGCTCTGCAAAATCCGACTTCTCGCTAAACTCCAATTAACCGCTGAGATGTAAAATCTTGTTTTAAACTCCACACTCCACACTCCCAACTCCACACTGACAAGAAACCTGTTGACGAATCGTTGCTTTCAGGGTAAAATATACTGTCAGCTTATACTTGCGGGAAGGAGTGCGCATATGATCTCGTTTCAGCCGGGACAGGCGGTGTCCCATGCGTATATCCTTTCTGCGGCCTCCCCGGAGGAGCGGGAGGAGGAGAGCGTCAGTCTGGCCGCCGCCATGCTCTGCGAATCGGAGGGCACACGCCCCTGCAAGCAGTGCCGCGCCTGCCGCAAGGTATTCAGAGGCGTGCACCCGGATGTGATCTGGGTGGATCCGGAGGTGAAGGAGCACCGGCGGGAGATCAAGGTGGATCAGATCCGTACGATTCTGGCGGACGCCTATATCATGCCCACGGAGGCGGAGAAAAAGGTCTACGTCCTCCGGAGTGCTGAGACCATGAACCGCAGCGCCCAGAACGCCTTTCTGAAGCTTTTGGAGGAACCGCCGAAATCCGCCGCCTTCATTCTGGCGGTGGGAAATCCTGCCCAGCTGCTGCCGACGGTGCGGTCGAGATGTGAGCTGTTAAGACGCAACACCGAGCCGGAGCCGCCGGCGGAAAGCGCTTTAAAGGATGCGGAGGACTATCTCTCTGCCTGCAGTGAACCATCCCTGGTGCCGCGGCTGCGCTGGTGCCGGGATCATGAAAACGACGACAAGGAGACGGTGCAGGCCTTTCTGCAGGCGGCGCTGGTGCTCCTGACGAAACAGCTCGGCGGGGAACCGATCCTGCCGAAGCTCAGCCGGGGGGAGGCCCTGCGCCAGACCCGCCGGATGGAACAGGCATTGGAGTATCTGCGCTCCAACGTGAGCGTGAAGCACCTGATGGGGCTGCTCTCCGTGCCCAGCGATCATACTTGAGAATTGAGGGTTTCTTTTGACTGAAGTTATCACCGTAAAATTTAAGGGCCGCGGGAAGCAGTATTACTTCTCGCCCGACGGCATCACCGTCCAGCAGGGTCAGCATGTGATCGTTGACACCGCCAAGGGCATGGAGTATGCCGAGGTCATCGAGCCCAATCACGAGGTGCCGGACGACAAGGTGGTGCAGCCCCTGCGCCGCATGATCCGCATTGCCACAGCCAACGATGACCGCATTGTGGAGATCAACCTCAAGCGGGAGCAGGACGCCATGGCCATCTGCCGCAAGAAGATCGAGCAGCACAAGCTGGACATGAAGCTGGTGGACGCGGAATACAGCTTCGAGGGCAACAAGATCATGTTTTTCTTCACCTCCGACGGGCGCGTGGACTTCCGCGAGCTGGTGAAGGATCTGGCCTCCGAGTTCCGCACCCGCATCGAGCTGCGCCAGATCGGCGTCCGGGACGAGGCGAAGATGCTGGGCGGCATCGGCATCTGCGGCAGACCCTACTGCTGCAACGCATTTCTGAATGACTTCCACCCCGTCTCCACCAAGATGGCGAAGGTGCAGAATATGAGCCTGAACCCCACCAAGATCTCCGGTGCCTGCGGGAGACTCATGTGCTGCCTGCGGTATGAGCAGGAGGCCTATGAGGAGCTGGTGAAGGCGGTGCCGAAAAACGGCGCCTTCGTGGAGACCCCGGCGGGCTACGGCGTGGTCAGCGGCGTGAACGTGCTGCGTTCCACGGTGAAGGTGCGTCTGGACGGCGACGGCGACGCGGTCATCAAGAACTACTACGCCGACGAGATCGCCGTGATCCCCGGCGGCAGACCCAGACCCGGCGAGCCGCTGCCGCAGCTTTTGAAGGATCGGCCCAAGCCGAACCATGAGGAACCGGAGCCGGAGGAGGATCCCTGGGAGATCCCGCAGATCCTCCCCGAGGAGAACTACGACGAGAATAAGCCCCAGAAGCCCGCAGAGGCCGATGGACAGAAAAAGCGCCGGAACCGCCGCTCCAGAGGCGGCAAAAAGCCTGCCCAGCAGCAGCCGAACCAGGAAAAGAAGCCCGAGGCCGCCAAGCCCCAGCCCAGAGAGCAGAGCCAGAAGCCCCGCCAGCAGGGGAAGCCCAGACAGAAGCCCGAGCAGAAGGCGAAGCTGGAGCAGAAGGCCAAGCCGGACAAGGCCCAGCCGCAGCAGCCCAAGGCCGAGGGCGAGACCCAGAAGCGCCGCCGCCGCCCGCGCCGCAGAAAATCCTCCGGCGGGGACAGCGCGCCCAAAGCAGAATAATACCATTTGGATCCCCCGACTTTTGCCGGGGGATTTTGTTGTATCTGTTTGCTGGACAAATGGAATAAATGCTGATAAAATAGATATATTATCATCTGAAATCGAGGGTTCTTCATGAAGCTCTATCTGGTCGATCATAATTACCGCTATGCCGTTGAGCAGATGCTCCTGACGCTGTTTCCCGACGAGCGGCCGGAATATCCCACCACACCGCAGGAGGAAGGGGACGACTATGTGAAGATCGCCCTGCTGGTGGGGGATACCCAGGCCAGAGCCACCTGCCGCATGCGCCGGGGCGGCAAAATCAGCGGCGGCGGCGCCTTTGTGCCGGTGTCCTCCTTCACCGACAGTCTGGTGAAAAACAGCAAGCTCTCTCAGATCGTGAAGCTGGCCTTCTACAGGGCGGCGCTGGACGGCGGACATCCGAAGCCGGTCTGGGGCGCGCTCACCGGGGTGCGGCCGGGAAAGCTGATGGAAAAGCTGCTGCGGGAAGGGAAGAGCATCCCCGAGGCGCTGAAGGTATTCCGGGAGGAATACGACGTCTCACCGGAGCGCACCGGCCTCTGCCTCCGGACGGCAGAAGCCACCCTCAAGGCGGCGGAGACCCTGGGGGAAAAGGACGTCTGCCTCTACATCGGCATCCCGTTCTGCCCCACCCGCTGCGACTATTGCAGCTTCGTGAGCCAGAGCGTGGAGAAGAGCATGGCCCTGATTGAGCCCTTCTTCGAGGCGCTTTTGAAGGAGCTCCATGCGGAAGCTGAGGCCATCCGCACCGCCGGGCTCCGCGTGGTGTCGATCTACATGGGCGGCGGCACCCCCACCACCCTCTCGGCAGAGCAGCTGGATACGCTGTTCACCCAGATCGAATCGGAGCTGGACTGCTCGTATCTGCGGGAGATCACCGTGGAGGCGGGGCGGCCTGACACCATCACACTGGAAAAGCTCCAGACCCTCAGAAAGCACAACGTGGGCCGCATCAGCGTCAATCCCCAGACCATGAGCGACCGGGTGCTGCAGTGTATCGGCCGCAACCACACCGCCGAGGACATCCGCAATGCGCTGGCTCTGGTGCGGCAGGCGGGCGGCTTCACGGTGAATATGGATCTGATCGCCGGGCTCCCCGGGGACGATGTGGAGACCTTCCAAAAGACCATCGATCAGGTGCTGAGCCTCACCCCCGAGAACATCACCGTCCACACCTTGTCGAGAAAGCGCGGCAGTTCTCTTTCCGAAAATGAGGCGCCCCTGCCGGACGCGGCCGCAGTGGGGGAGATGCTGGACTATGCAGCCAGTCAGCTTCTGGACTTCGCCTACGCGCCCTATTATCTCTACCGGCAGAAATTCATGTCCGGCGGCTTTGAAAACGTCGGGTGGTCAAAGCCCGGCAGCGAGAGCCTATACAACATCTGCATCATGGAGGAGCTCTGCAGCATCCTCGCCATCGGCGGCGGCGCCAGCACCAAGCTGGTGGCTCCCGGCGGCGTCATCAAGCGCAGCTTCTGCCCCAAGTATCCGAAGGAGTACATTGAAAAAAACGACGAGCTCTGCGAAAGAAAGCAGGAGATCATCGACTGGTATCGGGAGGAAGAATTATGAGCTACAAGCTTGCGGAAATCAACGAAGCCATCAGGTCTGACCCCAAGGCCTTTCTGGACGAATGCGACCGGCAGTATGCGGAAAAGGTCCAGCGCACTGCAAAGACCATCGCCAAGCAGGCGGAGCGCTGCCCCATCGTGCTGCTCTCCGGTCCCAGCGGCAGCGGCAAGACCACCACGGCCATGAAGATCGCCGAGGCGCTTGCGGAGCACGGCATCCGCAGCCAGAGTCTCTCCATGGACAACTACTATAAGACCTACAACCCCAAAACCAGCCCCAAGACACCCGACGGCAAGGACGATCTGGAGTCACCCGACTGCCTGAATCTGGATCTGCTGGGGGAGCATCTGCGGATGCTGGCGGCAGGGAAGACCATCCACCAGCCCATCTACAACTTCGCCACCCGGATCCAGGCCGGCCCCATCGGCAAGGCCATGCGGCTGAAGGACAACGAGGTGGTGGTCTGCGAGGGCATCCACGCTTTGAACGATGACATCGCCGCCCACTGCCCCGAGGCGCTTCGGGTTTACATCTCCGCCCGCTCCAACGTGGTGGACGAGGAGGGGAAGATGATCTTCAAGGGCACCTGGATGCGCCTGATGCGCCGGATCGTCCGGGACAACAACTTCCGCGGCACCGACGCCGCCGGGACCCTGGATATGTGGGCCAACGTCCGCAGGGGAGAGAAGAAGTATATCTCGCCCTTCAAGGAGCGGGCCGACATCAAGTTCGACACCGCCTTCCCCAGTGAGGTGTCGCTCCTGAAACACTACGCCGAGCCGCTGCTCCAGACCGTCCCCGAGGGGGCGGAGCGGTATCAGGAGATCCGCAGCATCCTCCCCGCATTGGAGCGGTTTGAGGACGTGGATCCCGCCCTGCTGGCCCCCGACAGCCTTCTCAGAGAATTCATCGGCGGCGGCGTGTATCACTATTGATTTCAAAACCAAAAAAACGGACACCCGAGGGTGTCCGTTTTGGTTTTTGTGGGGATTCAATTGAACTCCCAGGGGCTGGGGAAGCGGGTCTCGCTGATGCATTCGCCGTTTTTGTACTTCACTGTCATGTAGTACGTCTTTCCGCCGTAGGATACCTTCACATAGCAGATCCCGTCGTCGTCGAACTTGTCCGTGATCTCGATTTTCTGGCTGTGGTAATAAACCCACACGCTGCCGTCGTCCTGATATTCCACTTCCGGCATGTCCAGCTGCGCCAGGATCTCCTCCTCGGTGACCGGCCGCTCTCTGCCGAACATGTCAAAGGCCACGCCGCCGCCGGACTGCTGGTGGGTCTCGCCGTTTTCGTCCTCGTAGGAGACGGTGTAGGAGCCGTCCTGGATGTCCAGCACCGCGTCGGTCTGGTCGCCGTGGAACCAGAGCTGCACGGTTCTCTGGATGCCGCCCACGTTGGAGGCGTAGGCAATCCCCGCCAGAGCGATCACCAGCGCCACCACGGCGCTCATCCGTCATTTCGCGCAGGACTATGCCCAGCAGCCGCCCATGGTGGTGGAAAAACGCGGCTACGGCATCGGCAAAAAGGACTTCGGCCGTCTCAGCGCCGTTCGCACCAGCATCGGCGAAGCGTTCTGACCGAAGCGCGCATTCCTTTCAACGCTGCAAACAAAAACAAAAAACACTTGAACGATCTTATACATCGCTCAAGTGTTTTTGCTGTCTTCAGGAGCCTAAGCGTCCATGCGTATTACGCCTTGCCGTCGCAGCTGAGGACGTGGATGATCTCGATGACGGCGATGGTGCCGTTGTCGTAGACGCAGGTGTCCTTGCTGATCTCCATGCAGGTGGCGGCAATGAGTTTCGCCTCGCTGCCGAAGCCGGAGCAGTGGGCCGCCGGACTGGCCGAAGATGCAGGATCCGATCAGCTTTTCAGACATGGCTTTGCCTCCGGGTCAGACTTCGCCCCAGTCGGGAACTTTGACGGTGGTCTGCGTCTCGCTGGATTCCTTGGCGGCCAGGGAATAGACCAGCGCAGAGATGCCGTCGGAGAGCGGGGTGTCGAATTCCCGTCCCGCCTTCAGCGCATCCTGGAAGCCCCGGTGGGCGTAGTAGATGACGTCGCCGGTGGCGTGGTCGTAGGAGTCGTTGAAGGTGATGGACTCGGGGTATTCCATCTCCTCGGTCTTCCAGGTGAGCTTTGTGAACTCGAACATACCCTCACCGGTGAGGAAGATGCTGCCTTTGGTGCCGATATAGGCGCGGGAGCAGGTGGGGATGTCGCAGGCCCAGGAGGCCGCGATGGTGCCGATGGCGCCGTTTCTGAGACGGATGGTAATGCTGGTGTGGTTATCGAACTTGGGAACCGAGGCGATGGTGCCGGTGTAGTTGCAGGCGATGGTGTCAAAGCCGCCCGCCATGGCGGTGATGAGCTTCCAGTCGTGGCTGACGGACTCC